>NZ_NAZB01000016.1:0-26400 GCF_003055045.1 Heyndrickxia sporothermodurans | reverse complement strand
TTGACTTATTACCACAAGTCTCAGTTTATGTTAATACGATCATTTACATAGGTAATATACTGCTGCGCATTGCTGATTACTGCTGGAATATTTTCATTTTGCATACACATTTCAATTACAAGACTTAAATTAAAACCAGCGATTAAATGAATATTTTGGTGCTTGATTAATTGTGAAGTAACGCTATTGCAAGGCGTACCACCAAGAATATCTGCTAGAAAAATAATTTCTGTATACGTTTCGAGAGTATGATTTATACACTCAACAATTTGCCTTGTGTAACTTTCGAGATCTTCCTTTTCATTCATAGGTAAAGCATATAAGTTGTCTTGTTTACCAACTATCATTTCTGCGCTACTTTTCATTTCTGCTGCTAAGTTACCATGACTTACTAAAATAATAGCTTTTTTCATCATATCCCCCCTTTTTTTGAAAGCCTTTACACTGTTATATTATCAAAATGAAAAAAATATTCAATGATTTTTAATTAATTTTTGAAAAAAACATTCATTTTTGAAAATTTCCTTCAGAATTACTAGAAAACTTCATGCTATTAAGGTAGAGTTAAAATGAATAAACCTTTGAAAGGAAGAACAGGATGCTTTCCATTTTGTCTACTATTCAGGAAAAAATAGAGGAATTCTCAAGAGCAGAAAGAAAAGTTGCCCAGTATGTCTTGGATAACTTTGAGTTTATTATTAATTCTACGATTACCGATATTGCGAATAATGCCAAGGTGAGTGAGGCTAGTGTTTTGCGATTTTGCAAAACCATTGGAATTGGAAGTTTCAAGGCATTTAAGTTAGCACTTGTACGTGAACTAGATGAAAATACTTTAAATATAAATGATTTTTCATTATTACAGGCGAAAGATTCCGCCTATGAAATTTTTAATAAGGTTACCTATATCAATAAGTACACATTAGAAATGACAAAAACGTCTTTAGATAAGAAGGAACTGGAAAAAGCAATCGGGCTTATATCAAATGCAAAGAGAATAGCTTTTTTCGGTGTAGGGGGTTCCGGACCGACGGCACTAGATGCCAACTATAAATTTGTAAAGCTTGGTTTCAGTACATTAAATTCTCTAGATTTTCATGCGATGCTCTCTTTAATTGCCAATCTAGAAAAAGGGGATATACTTATTGCACTATCAACCTCTGGAAAGACTAAGGATGTGTTAGAGGTTGTCCGTTTTGCAAAAAAATTCGATGCCCAAATAATAGCGATAACGTCCTTGGAGAAATCCCCTCTATACAATGAAGCAGATGTAAAATTGTGTTTTCCAAATTTCGAAAAAGACCATCGGGTCGGCAGTATCGCCTCACGAATAGCCCAATTAAATATCATCGATACACTCTACTTAAAAACCTTCCATATCGTTGGTACAAAGGTGATTGATAAATATCAAAACGCGAGGGAGGAAGTGTTGAAATTGCGTAGGTGAAAGGGGGAGTCACGGAAAGGACCTTAATGGACAAAATATTTATACAGAAAAGACTTAAAAGGGGCAGGCGAGGAATAGTGGGACTTTTATTGAATATTTAATATATTTGATCGATATAAACTATGCTATACTATTTTTGTAACTACTTTGATGCGGGTGGTATGTTCCCCTTCCTTAATGGTAAGGAGGTGACATACCAATGGATTCTATCAAGTCGTTAATCGAGAATACAGTAAATGTATTCTTTGCAGCGCTTGCTACGGCTATTGCACAGCGAATAGTTAAAAGCAAGCGTAAAAAAACGACAAAGAAGAACCACCCGCATCGGAGCAAACGAAAGGGCGGTTCTTCACGTTAATTGTAAAATAACTTGAACATACCTTCCTGTAAAAAGTAGTTACAAGTTTTCAAACCGAGGAGTTCTGAGCTCCTTGGTTTATTTTATGTTTATACTTAAATAGTATACCCTAAATAGTCAAATTTCAAATAAAAAGTTTTTTACTTGGTTATGTTATGTTCGAGTATGCGGGGATGTTTTCTCTTTCTGATGATGATTTTATCTTCCTCTTTAAGTTAAAAAGCGTTTATATCGACCTGAAAATTCTGATTTACATACAAGTTGTAGACCAGAAAAGTGGTAAAGTTGGAATAACATCTAATTGGGTTGTCAAGCACTATGTCCAATACTTTGGTTTGGTAGATTACCGCTCTTTTGGTTTCGTAGCGTTTGTCAATTATAGAATTTTCAAAAATTGATAGTCTGAGATACTGAAATTTTGTGATAGAATGGACTTGTAACTTCATATTCGTGAGGGTGGTTGGTTGTCGCACTTCTTTCCGTTTAAGGAAAGGAGGTGATGATCATGGAAACAATTCTTGAATTTCTTCGTGAAATTCTGAAAGGATTTATGCGTGAGTTGGGTGCATATTTCTTTCGGAAAAAAGTTCTAGAAAACAAGAAAACCGCCCTGCGCCGTAGGAAGCATAAGGGTGGCTTTCGAAGAAAATAATTTTCTTTTGACAACTACCACCCTGACGGCAGAAGTTGCAAGAGAGAAGTGTTACTAGCACTTCTCTTTTTTTATTATATATCCATTATACATAAAATTATTCCTAAAGAGAAGACTGGTTTTACTTAAATAGGATTAAGGGGCACTAATCTCTTACTTAACTCAAATCTTTAAGTTGCTCATTAATTAACTCCCTTTGTTTATTCAACATCGGGTATTAAAATACGTAAACAGAAAAAAGGATCTACCAAGGATAAGGAAGGAAATAAAAGTAAATATCGATCTATAAAAGTAAAGCAATAGATACAAGGGGACTTGTCTAAAAATTTGACAATGTCCTCTTTTTTTGTGAAGTCAAAGGAGGGAAACTTCTTTCAGATGTTACGCCCTCGGTCTTGAGCAACAAGAAATAAAGCTTGTTCAACAAGAAATGCAATTAAAAGCATGGCATGTGCATTTTTCTAATCCCAAATACCTACCCTCCTTTTTCCCTATTTTATCGTCACTTTTTATATTGTAAAATTTTAGAAAGTAATAATATGTAGGATATGGAAATCCAGGAAAGTGTGAAATTTCCTTATTTGGTTCATTCTAGAAATCTAGTTTAAAACGACAGGGGTTTTTTTATGGACGTAAAATATATCCCATCAGATTGGGAAAAGATGAAAGAAGGAATTGGAGACTTAATTGGATTAAGGCGCTGGGGTAAAGGGATGATTGATGACCTTAAAGCTATCACAGAAAATCTAGAAGATGCAGAATCAGATATTGCAAGCCTTGACAGCGATGGAGTCATTTCCTTTCACCACACAAGTCAAAAGGATAAATTTCAACAATTATACGAAGACTTTGAAGTGCTTCATCGTTTTACTGGAAAAGTTGGGGATATCGTTGACCGTACGATTGATCAACCATTCTATGAAGATATCGATGCATTTGTCGAAGCGATGAGAGATTTATCAATTTCAAATTATACGACGAAGAACCGGGTTGGTGCAACAGAAGTGAAGGTTGTCTACGGGGGATATGGCCAGCAGAATACTTTAGAAGTTCCAAAGACAGAAGTAAGTATCGATGATCTATTTAATGGCGATAATTTTTATGCTGAACAAATCAAGCTCGAATACGATGCCTGGAAAGAGCTAAATCCCGATCAGGATTTTTCGCAAAAAGAGTATCAACTCGCAGCTGTAAATACCCGTGCCTTCGAGTACGAATCGATTCGAAACCATCAAGAAAGCAAGGAATTTTGGGGACAAATTGCCGCACTCGTCGTCATCGTCGGTGTTTCATTAGTCTGCCCGCCTGCAGGTATCGCCTTAGGAGCCGCTTATGGAACATTCGAATTAAGCTCGGCCGTTTCCGGAAAGGATTGGATATCAGGTCGAGAGCTAGGCACTGGAGAACGAGTCTTCCGAGGAGTATTAAGCCCGCTGGAT
The DNA here is from genome assembly GCF_003055045.1 of Heyndrickxia sporothermodurans. Taxonomy (NCBI): domain Bacteria; kingdom Bacillati; phylum Bacillota; class Bacilli; order Caryophanales; family Bacillaceae; genus Heyndrickxia; species Heyndrickxia sporothermodurans. The sequence goes on along the minus strand of NZ_NAZB01000016.1, from coordinate 22,504 downwards.
ATTATTCCTGGGGTGAACAGTATTACAAAATTCAGCGGAACAGTGAAGCTTGCTCACCTTGGAGATATGGGGATATCGTCCATTAAAACGGGAATTAAAAGCAGTGTCAATAATGGAGTAACTAAGGTTAGAAGTTTGGTTGAAACTGCTGAAAAGATGTCTACCCCTCGCTTAAAAAGAGCCACTTCAGCGATAAAAGATGTATCAAATAAGCTGAAAAATAAGTTAATAGACGATACAATAGAAGTAGGGAGATTCATAGATTCAGCCACCACATTTACAAAAAATATCTTCTCGACCCGAAAACCATTAGACCTCGCAATGGAGGTATTTGGAAATACTGGAAGTGTTCGAATGCCTGTGGAGAATACGCATGCGGCTGAGAATTATTTTGCGGCTAAGCTTGGTAAGAGTTCTAGTGAATCTACTAGACTTATTCCAGGTACCCCTGGAAAGGTAACAGGTGGAAGTTCTTCAAAACTTGGTAAGAGGAAATGGGGCTCCCCCGAACAACTAAACGTTCTCCTTATCAAGCGCAACATATTATTCCTGCTGAATTTAACGAACATCCAATACTTCAAAAAATAGGAATGGACATGGATCATGCTTCTAATGGATTTTTCCTTCGTGTTCCTGATGAGTACGTAAGCTCAACTTCCCGGCACCAAGGTTATCACTCAGTTTATAGTGATTTTGTTGAACGGAAGTTAGATGAAATAGATATAAATCAAGATATTAGTATTATTGAAAAACAAGTTTTTGAGTTACAACAAAAGCTAAGGAAGCTTCAAGAAAAGGGATTGCCACTATATATGACGAATGATTATTTACAGAAAGAATTGAATATTTTAAAACAAAAGGGCTTAGATGATTATTTGCTTGACAGAGCCAACAATAAGAATAGAATTAGACCTGTTTGGGGTAGAGGTGGAGGAGCAACAATAGACTTATGGGAAAGGTGGTTTAATAAATTATGAAGTATGGAACTCATACTAAATTAGTTGAAGAAGTTATTCAATTTGCAAATTCTATGCAAGAAATTCAAAAAACAGTTGTCCCTCAAGATGTTTCTACTATTAATGATATTATTGAGGCGAAAAAACTCGCTTTTTATGAGGTTTTTGGTGAGGATGAATATACTTGGTCAGATATAAGGCAAATTGAAATGGGAAAAGTTAAGGGTAAATTATATAAACTAGATCCTAGTCAAAAACCTAATGGTTTGGAAGAAATATCAGAAGAGATTGCTAATGGGCTTAGAAATCATCTCCCGGATTCGTATAGTGATTTTTTTGAGAATGTTGTGGTAGATTTAAGAAATTGTGCGATAAATCGCGCAATAAATGGCCAAGTTCAAAATTTTTACGAACAAATTTTCAATATATACAAAGCCGGTGGTTTTCCTTGTGGCTGGAATGGTGATTATCCAGACAACGGTGAAATAATTGTTTATTTTGCATAAATTTGTGTTCTAAAGCAGTTATGCTTAAAAATAAATAAATAATTAAAGCACTTGATTACTATAAAAAGTAACCTATAGAGTAGACGCTAAAAAAAAGTCCTATAGGGTACTTTTTGGATAGATGGGGACGGTTCTTTTGCTTTCTTGAAGCAAGAGAACCGTCCCTTTGCTGTCCCAAGAGAAGTCGGAAATATCGTGTCGATCGGACAATTGATCAACCATTCTATGAAGATTTCGATGCATTTGTCGAGGCGATGGGAGATTTAACGCCCTCCAATTACACGACGAAAAATCGAATTGGTGCGACAGAAGTGAAGGTAGCTTATGCTGGATACGGACAGCAACAGACTTTTGAAGTTCCAAAAACAGAGGTAAGTATCGAGGACATATCGTAAACATTAAGATAACGCATAAAGCGAAAATTAAATATTTAGTGGAGGTATAAAAATGATTTCACCACAAGAGTTTTTAGACAATTGGAATAAAGACATATATGGTTTGGTTAACTATGATGAAAAAATAATTAACTCACTTTCCTTATCTCAAGAAACTAAAGAATTTTTAATTGAAGCAGGTTTTCCTGAGTCTGCTCCTCCATTTCTAACATTTGAATCTGCAGTTAGCGGTGGTGGGGAAAGATTAATTGAAAGAAACAAAAAGTTAGAAAAGATGTATCATAAGTTTTTATATTTTGGATTTACTGGTAGTGGATATCCAATATGTATTGATGAATCTAACTCAGAGCTCGTATATATAGATTATGATAATGATAATAAGGTTGTTTTAATAAATACTACGATAGCAAAGTTTGCTGAAACTTTACTTGTCTACGTAGAATTTATAAAGAAAGTAAAGGCAGTTAATGGAAGAAGAGCTTATCTCGAAAAAAATGCAACTAAAGATTTGTTAGACTGGATTTCTGGTAAACTTCAAGAAATCGACGCTGTCTCATTAACTGAAGGGAGTTTTTGGGAAGAAGAGCTTGGTAGTTTTAGTGAATAAGATTATATAGAATAAAATCAATAATAATCTTACAATGGAAAGTTTGTTATTTTAAGCAACAAAGATTTACTATTCAATGCTACTAAAATCAGTTGAACTTAAAGCATTTGATTGTCTATAAAAGGCAACAAGTGCTTTTTATATTTTATGAAAAATTTATGCTTTGGTCGGGATGAAAGATACTTAGGTGAAATTCATATCTCATGAAGGTTCTACCTTTATAGGGTTTCATATTAATTCTTGAGAGAAATAAAAAAGAACAGGATAGGGGGTGAAATGACCTATTCATAGAAGAGGTGATTATGGACATGGCCAAGCAAAAAAATTAATGAGATTATACAGCTCTTTTCGATCAATAGTGGATTATCGAGGTTACCTCACAGGTGGTAGAAGGTGCTAAAGCCAACGGAAGATTAAATTTTAGAGTAAAAAATGGTGTATATATTGATTAGGAGTGGAAAAGCAGAATTAGATGTTTTACGTCAAAAACTAAGTGTACCTGAGACTCATACTATAGCTGTTGGAAAAACGGACATACCAGGACTAGAAGGGGAAATTTTTGAAGGGAGTTCAATAAAAGTTCGTAGAGAGGCTGGATTGCATGATTTAGATGATATAATGCCTAATAGAGAAATAAGAGCCCCATATGATGGAACTAATCCACGACATATACAATTTATAAAGCACGCTGAAGAAGGAGTTATTAATGAATTTGATATGGCAATCAAAAAATTAGGGGTTAATCCAAATGAGGTGGAAGGAACTCTTGTAATACATCAGTCAAACCCAAGAGGTGTATGCTCAATATGTACGCAAGGTATGACAAATCCGAATAAAGAAGCGGGGATATTCATGCAGTTAACTAAAAAATATCCTAATTTGACAATTAAAGTTACAACTGAAGTCAAAGAAGGTATAAGGGTTTCTGGAAAGGAAAGTTTTATTTTAAGAAATGGAAGATTAGTTGAGTAAATGAGGGATATTATGTTAGATACAATTGAGAAATTAGAATCAGATAGACAAGTTGCATTTTTGTTAGGGCTAAGTGAAACAATTGTTGATTTGTTGATTTCTTCTTCAGCATATAAAGATATAAAGAGTGCTATGAAAGTTTGTTGGGAATGGTTGGAAAATAGAGGATATTCTGGAGATGGAATCTATTACCTATTAGATGATGGAACAGAATATACGGGGCTATTTATGCAAATGCAAGATGAGAAAGAACCATTAAAAGAATTAGTTTGGGGTTGCATTGTAGATGCAATATCTTTTACTAATTGGAGAGCTTATCAGTTTGATAAGGAGGAATATTTACCTGCACCAATAGAAAATGTAGACGAAAGTATATTACAGCAGTTTCTAGATGGTTTTTATGAGATAAAACAAATAAATAAGGTAGTGGTTAAGGAGTTCATTAATTATTTAAAGGATAGTAATACTTCGCTAAAAAAAGATGATATTATGAACTTTATAAAAGGAGTGCAATAGAATTTAAAGCACTTGATTGTCTACTATAGGCAACAAGTGCTTTTTGTTTTTTTATGAGAAATTTGTGCAACGGACAATTAAAAAAGATTGTATGAAATTCATAGTTCTTGAAGGTAGTACTTTCAAGACATTCTGTTTTAGTACTTTTTTTGTGAAAATAAGATAAATAGCCTAGATGATATTTTACATGTCAAGAGGACTTACGATGCTGCAAAACCACAAACTAAAGACAATGACAAAGCTCGTGGCGATAAAAAATGGAGTAAGCAGTATTATAAAATTTGTGGTGGTACAATAAAGCTTGATCACTTTTCGGGGTACGGGAAATTCACCGTTAAAAATGATATAAAAACAGGGAGTACTGCATCTTAAAAATATTGTCGAAACAGCCGAAAAGCCGATCACCGCTGCTTATAAAGTGCGTCCATAATGACAAAGGATGTCCCAAATAAGCTAATAGAGAAATAATAGAAGTAGAAAGATCCATCGATTTAGCCATCACACATGGAAAAAACATCACCTCGACCCGACAACCATTGGACCTCGCCATGGAGGGATTCGGAAATATTGGAAATGTCGGAAAGCCTGTGGAGAATACGCATGCGGCTGAGAATTATTTTGCGGCTAAGCTTGGTAGGGGGAATGCGGTTGGTGGTAAGGGTATAGATAATGGTGTGAATTTTGGTAAGTATTCAACATGTATAGATGATAAAGTAAAAGTAATTGAAAAAGAAAACTTACCTGGTTGGATAAGTGAGTCATTTACTGATTGTAACTATAGAACCGTGATTAACGAAGAAAATATAACTTTTTATAGAACTTTTGGTGGTGGAGCAAAAGCAAATGGTTCATTTGTAACTACTAGTCCTGCTGGTAATAGAATAAACGCGAAAATAAATACCGCTTTAGTTCCAGATTGGAAAAATACTAGGGAATATGAAGCTGTAATTGAAGTTCCGAAGGGACAAATCTTAAATATAGGTAGAGTTGAAAAGCAATACACAAAAACAGGTGCATTGCTAGTAGGTGACGGTGACCAAGTACTTCTACCACAAGGATGGCCATCAGAATGGATAAAAGAGATAAGAAAAGTTCCGAGTAGATAGGAGGATATTATGGATAGGAAAGAGCAGTTAACTATACAAATTAAAAAGGTAATAAATATACTAGAAAGGGATTATTGTAACGATATAAAAAAAGATATATTTCAATTAATATATAGAAGATATAAGGATGCGTTGGAAATTTTGGAAAACAATAAAGATATCAATGGAATAAATATAATTGGTGGTGTAAGAGCCTATATGGATAGTTATAATGACTATCAAAATCCATTTTTAGAAGAATTACACAAAGCTGAGAAATTATTAAAAGAGTTAATATAGTCTTTTGTACTTCGATTAACAACAATCTTAAATATTCAAAAAGTTTCCGGATCTGGAAAAATAACAATTTATGAAGCAATATCTGTAGCACTCCAATCTAATATGCTTTTAATTGGATTTATTACAGTAATCTTAACAATTGTCATAAAAAGAAAAAAAGTAACCACCCAGCCTCCGACCAAAGAGTAAGATGGCTACTGTTTTTAATACCGCTATTTTCTATTTCGGTCATCCGCAAAACTTATCTTTTAATAGTTATTTTGTAATTCCAATAACCCATAAATTGTTCTAGAGACTCCAAGTGAAAAAGTTCAACGAAAGTGGTTAGGTTTTTTTACAATGGTTTCTTTAGATGTAATTTTCATAAATGACAAATAGAAGGTAGGGATATATTTTCCTGCTTCGTACACGTCAAATAGGCCACCCTGAAAAAACTGGTGTGGCCTATTTGACGTTTAATCTCAGTTCGGGAAAAGGTTTGTTTTTCATCTATAAATTGATTTAATTGTTGTATTTTTTTTATCACACTTTCATTTTGGCTTTATAACCACGCAATATCAATTCCCGTTCCTCCTTAATATCTACCTCTTATAAAAATCATCTACAGATCTTTGTCACATTCCGCAATAATGCTTAGTCACAGATGCCCGGCCTATTACAGTTAAACGCTTACATTTTTGCGGATTGAAGTTGCAAAAAGATATACTAAACTATTTGAATATTAAGTTTTATAATCGAATTATGAAAGGGGTTACTATTCATGAAAGAACGGACTCAACGAGTACTCACGAGATTTATGACAGTAAATACCTTTTTGACTTTTGAGGATTTAAGTAAAGAATTTTCTATTAGTGAACGTACTTTGCGTAACGAATTAGCTCTGATTAATAAATATTTGGCTGAAAATAATTTTCCGACCATTACGACGACAAGAGGAAAAGGGTTAAGGTTAGAACTATCTGAGGTGGACTGTGAAAAGCTTCTTTCGAAAATTAGTGATGAACAGGAAATAGATTATTATCGGCCTAATGAACGTTTTCTTGCCTTACTTTTAGAGATTGTCGATACCACAAAAACGACAATGCTTTTTAATGATCTTATCTAAACAAAACGAGCCGTTATCAGTTTCTCAATTGAGTCGGGAGTTAAATGCACCGAAAAGTAGTACATTTGAAATTTTGAGTACGATGGTGGATAGAGGATTTTTAGAGTTTGACGAAAATGTAAAGACGTATAAACCGGGGATAAAGCTTTTTGAAGTGGGGGCTTCCTATTTAAACAATACGGATTTAACGAAAGAGGCACGTCCGTTTTTGGAAAGCTTAGTAAAGAAAACTGGGGAGACTGCGTTCTTGGCAACTGAATCAAATGGGGATATAGTTTATTTGGATAAGGTGGAAGCGCCTTCATCAATCCGAACAACAGCGACATTGGGAACACGAAATCCTATGTATGTAACTGGACTAGGTAAGGCACTATTGGCAGCTTATTCTGATGAAAAAGTAAGCGAGCTGATGGCGAATCGTGAATTTATACAAGTGACATCTAACAGTATTACTGATTTTCCTAGTTTAATGAAGAACTTAAGGCAAATTCGTCAAAGGGGATATTCGATCGATAATCGAGAAAATGAGGAAGATGTATTTTGTATTGCAGCCCCAATATGGGATTTTTCCAACCAGCCTATCGCAGCAATGAGTATTGCTGGTTTGGTGACAAGAATGTCAGAAGAAAAGGCACAAGAATATGCCGTTTACTTGACTGAGGCAGCTATGAGTCTATCAAAAAGACTCGGTTATAAAAAAGATCAACTCTTTATTCACTAATAGAGGGTGATTTTTTTAACTAATATTTGTGAACGTTGTTCGTATATGTGAACAATTAGCATCAGTTATAAAATTTAGGAAGAGGCGATGTATATGGATACACCAGTGGTGATCATCGATGGGAGAAAACTGAAAAGGAATATTGAAAAGATGAGCAAGGTGGCGAAACAGAATAAAATAAATCTCCGACCTCATATTAAAACACATAAACTTCCCTACATTGCAAAAGAACAGCTACAAGCTGGAGCAATTGGCATAACTGCGGCAAAGGTATCTGAAGCGGAAGTAATGGCGGATCATGGCATAAATGATATATTCATTGCTTATCCACTTGTAGCTAGTCAAAAAATTCAAAGGGCCATTGAATTAAGTAAACGTGTACGACTTATTTTAGGTGTAGACAGTTTAAAAGGTGCAAATATTCTTTCCAAGATGGCTAAACAAAATGATACAACATTAGAAGTAAGACTCGAAGTAGACTCAGGTTTAAAAAGAACGGGGATCCCGTATTCAGATGTGTTACATACCGCGAAGAAAATCAATGAACTCCCGAATCTTTTAATCACCGGAATATATACATTTAGAGGTCCTATTATAAATGGTCAGCCAACGCTTAATTTTGATGAAGCAGGTGTGGAGGAAGGTCAAATGATGGTGAAGCTAGCATCACAATTAAAAGATGAAGGAATTGCGATTCGTGATGTCAGTGTAGGTTCAACGTCAACTTCCGCTTCTGCAGCAACTGTTCCAGGTGTAACGGAAATTAGACCTGGTACCTATGTTTTTTATGACGCGATGCAAGAAAAATATGGTTGTTGTTCGGAAGAGGAATGCGCTGCAGCGGTTCGTGTAACCGTTATCAGTCGACCTGCGAAAGAATTGGCTATTGTGGATGGGGGAAGTAAAACATTCGCTACTGATGTCCAACCTAATCAACCGCCCATTTTTTTACAAGGATTCGGAAGGGTAGTTGATCATCCGAATATTACTTTAGAAAGAGTAACAGAAGAACATGGAATGCTACATATTGATGGTGATTCGAATATTAACGTTGGAGATACTCTCGATATTATTCCTAACTATATTTGCTCTACCATTAACCTTCATAACGATGTGTATATAAAAGATGAACAAGATCAATATAATCAGTTCACTGTTTTAGCAAGGGGAAAATTACAGTAAAGGGGGAGAAAAAATGCTTGATACGGTGATCAAAAATGGACGAATTATTGATGGAGCTGGGAATCCGTGGTTCTACGGAAGTATAGGAATGAAGGATGGAATCATTACACATGTTGGTTCTGTCGATGTGGACAGTAAAGAAGTGATTGATGCAAAAGGTCAAATTGTTTCTCCGGGCTTTATCGATGGTCATTCACATTCGGATTTATTAGTGCTGAATGATCCTCATATCGATATTAAATTGCAGCAAGGAGTTACGACCGAGGTGGTTGGAAACTGTGGTTTGGCACCTGCTCCATTTGTAACTAAGCATGGAACTTTATTAAAGGAATACGTTGAACCGATTATTGGGGATACACCTTGGGAATGGCCATGGGAAACAGTTGAAGAGTATATGAAGGAGTTAACGAAGGCAAAGATTTCTGAAAATGTTTCTACTTATGTTGCACACGGAGCCGTTCGTATCGCAGTGATGGGCTTTGATAATCGTCCACCAACAAAACAAGAAATGGACGAGATGAAAGGGATCCTTGAGGATGGAATGAAAGCGGGTGCAATTGGTTTATCGATTGGATTGCTCTACTCTCCCGGAAGATATTCGACGAAAGAAGAGCTTGCAGAATTATGTAGTGTGTTACCAAAATATAATGGAATTCTCTCTACCCATATCCGGGGTGAAGGAAATAATCTTATTCCTTCTATTAAAGAAGTTATTTGGATTGCTGAAAAAAGTGGAATTTCATTGCATGTTAGTCACTTAAAGGCTGTTGGAAAACGTAATTGGGGCAGTGTTTCTGAAGCACTTAATCTTATTGAAGACGCAAGAGCACGGGGAATGGATATTACATGCGATGTGTATCCATACGATGCAGGCTCCACATCGTTAACGACCCTTTTACCGCCATGGTCATTGAAGGGTGGGATACCGGCATGTTTGGAACGTATTCGTGATACCTCTTTACGAAGTAAAATTAAGGAGGAGGTAAGTGTGGAACAGGATGATTGGGATAACCTTGTTGTTTCAACTGGATGGGATAATGTCGTCATTTCCTCCATCACGAAAAACACTCAATTTGAAGGAATGAGTATTCTAGAGATTAGTCAGTTTATTGGAAAAGATCCCATTGATACGGCTTTGGATCTCCTTCTTGAAGAAGAGGGGAACATCGCGATCGTTTACTATCATATGTCTAGCGTAGATGTCGAACAGGTCATTAAGTGGGATAAATCCCTTGTGATTTCGGACAGTCTTGGCTGTCAAACTGGTAAGCCCCATCCACGTACATTTGGAACTTTCCCTCGTTTGTTTGCCAAGTATGTACGGGAAAATCGAGTCCTTTCTCTTGAACAGGCGGTTCGAAAGGTAACTTCTTTTCCGGTACAGAGGTTTAAACTAGGCAAACGTGGTTTACTTGTACCTGGGTATCAAGCAGATATTACTGTTTTTGACTATCATACGATAAACGATACGGCAACCTATCAAAAGCCAGTGCAACACCCAGATGGGATTTCGTATGTCTTTGTAAATGGAAATAAAACGATTGACCACAAGCGAAATCTTCGTACATCGAATGGTGAAATGATAAAGGCTGCGACTCAACTGTGCAGCTGTCAGCATATGCATATTTAATTAAAAATATTGGAGGAATGTAAAATGAGTCAAGTAGAAAAAAGATTAAAAGAGTTAGAGATTGTTCTGGATAAGGCACCTGCACCTGCTGCAGAGTATGTCCCAGCAAAAACAGTAAATAATCTCGTTTATACTTCGGGAGCTGATTGCCGTATTAAAGGAAAGCTTTTATATGAAGGGAAAGTAGGAAGTGATTTAACAGTAGAACAAGGCTATGAAGCAGCGCGTCAAGTAATGATTAATCTATTAAGTGTCTTAAAAGAACATATCGGGGACCTTGACCGAGTGAAGCAGGTAGTGAAATTATTAGGATTTGTGAATTCAGCAGATGGGTTTGTTGAGCAGCCCTATGTCATTAATGGGGCTTCAGAATTGTTAGTACAAGTTTTCGGAGAAAAAGGAAAGCATGCGAGGTCGGCAATTTCTTCGAATGAACTTCCATTTAATACACCTGTAGAAATCGAAATGATTGTAGAAATAGAATTATAGAAAATGTATGAAGGCGCTGGCTTAGCGCCTGCGCTTTTCCTTATAGATATACAGTTTAAGGAAAAAGGGAGTGGTGGTTTGTCTTTGCTAAAACGATTAAATGATGAAAAAATAGTCGCAATTTTGCGGCATATACCGGTTGAAAAAGTCAATCATACTGTAGAAGCATTGGAACTTGGAGGTGTGAAAATCCTCGAAGTGACGTTGAACAGTGAAGGGGCATTACAATCGATCGATCAGCTGAGAAACAAGTATAGTAATGACCAAATTGTGGTTGGGGCTGGAACCGTTCTTGATATACAAATGGCAAAAGAGGCGGTTGCAGCAGGAGCAGAGTTTTTGATTTCACCAAATTTGGATGAAGCAGTTATTGGTTATTCGGTTGAACAAGGCATTGATGTTTGGCCAGGTGTGATGACTCCAACGGAGATGGTCAAAGCCTGGAATGCGGGGGCTAGGGCGATTAAATTATTTCCAGCAGGGTTTCTCGGACCAGCCTATATAAAAGACATAAAAGCTCCACTTAGCCATATTCCGATAATTGCAACGGGGGGTATCTCCTTAGAGAATTTACACCAATTTTTTGATGCGGGGGCAATGGCGATTGGTATAGGCGGACAGCTCATCCAGAAGGAGCTAATTGCTAATAATTGCTTTGGTGAGTTGCAGGAATTAGCGGTGCAATTTGTGAAAGCAATCCCTAAAGAAAGTGGTATGCCATGATGGATGTTGTCACAATAGGGGAAACGATGATCTTATTTCAACCAGTAGAGGAAAAGCCTTTGAAATACACCTCTTTATTTTCAAAAACAATTGGTGGAGCTGAATCAAATGTTGCCATCGGATTATCTCGACTTGGAAAGAATACACGTTGGATTGGCCGTTTAGGGAATGATCCATTCGGAGATGTCATTTTAGGTACTTTGGCGGGCGAAAACATTGATATATCGAGGGTAATTCGCGATAAGACACATCACACTTCCGTTTATTTCAAGGATGTTTATAGGTTAGGTGATCCCAGTGTTTATTATTATAGAAAAGGATCTGCTACCAGTGTGTGGGGACCTGAACATATCCAGGATGATTGGTTCACAGGAGCACGAATATTACACATGACAGGGATCACACCAGCTTTAGGGGAGAAGACATTTGCATTTACGAAGGAATGTATGAAACGTGCTCGACACTTAGGTCTTACAATATCATTTGATCCAAACATTCGGTTTAAGTTATGGGACAGGGATGAAGCTAGAAAGTCCCTCTTAGAATTAATCCCTTTATGTGATATCTTTTTGCCAGGATTAGAGGAAGCACAATTTCTTTTTGGACATAAAACTCCTGAGGAATTAGGAAAAGAAATCGTGCAGTTAGGGCCGCACACAGTTGCTATCAAGCTTGGGGAAGATGGAGTTTTTGGGATAGGGAAAAATGGTACGGGTGTAATAGTACCAGGTTTGAAGGTTAATAAAGTCGTTGATACTGTTGGGGCGGGCGATGCTTTTGCCTCAGGATTTCTAGCTATTGTAGCAGAAGATGTTCAACAATTTTCCTTGAAAAAGGCACTTGAATGGGGAAATAAAATGGGATCGATTGTTATTCAAGGAAAAGGTGATTGGGAAATACTTCCTTCACTAAATGAGATGAAAGACATCAAGGAAATCATACGATAATTTTTTGCAGTCAAATAACTTAATGTTTAAGGGGTGGTTTGTCGTGGCACAGAACCAAGGAGTTTATTTGGGAGTATTTATTGTATTTACGATTTTGATGATTTATGTAGGTCTTTGGGCATCTAGAAAAGTAAAAACAGGCGAAGATTTTCTAATGGGTGGAAGAGGGTTATCCTTACCTTTACTCATTGGTACTACAATTGCAACACTGGTTGGAACAGGTTCGAGTATGGGTGCAGTTGGATTTGCCTATACAAACGGTTGGGCCGGGGCTTTATACGGAATCGGCGGATCCGTCGGAATGTTTTTGTTAATCTATTTATTTGCTGATGTAAGAAAATATAATTTTGTTACATACTCAGAAGAATTAAGCTTTTACTACGGGGCGAACAAGATTGTCAAAGGCTTAGCCTCAATATTGTTATATGTTGCTTCAATTGGCTGGTTAGGAGCTCATATTATGGGAGGTGCTTTATACCTTTCTTGGATTACTGGCTTAGATCCATTCGTAGCAAAAATCATAACTGCGTGCGGATTCGCGATTTATACATTTATCGGCGGTTATTTAGCGGTTGTTTATACCGATACGATTCAAGGTGTTATTTTGTTCTTAGGTTTTATTTTGCTAACGGTTTTATCAGTTGTAAAAATTGGGGGCTATGGGCACTTAAGTAATCAATTACCGCATGAAATGGTCACCTTCTTAGGAATAGGAAAGCTTGGAATTATCCCAGCTATTTCATTAGCGGTTGTTATTGCCGTAGGAGTACTTGCGACACCTTCGTATCGTCACCGTATTTATTCAAGTAAGAATACATCAACCGTAAAAAAGGGATTTTTCATATCTGGAATTTTATTTGTCATATTCTCTCTGTTTCCATCCATTATTGGAATGGCCGCGCATATTATGAATCCTAATATTGAATCAGGATATGCATTTCCATACTTAGCAACTGAAGTATTTCCGCTTTGGATTGGGGCCATCATTTTAACAGCAGGGCTTAGTGCTACGATGTCATCTGGAAGCTCGGACTTTATAGCTGCGGTAGCCATCCTTCTCAGTGATGTCTATCAAGTGTTTACGGGGAAAAATCCAAAAAAAGAGCATATGGTACGATACTCAAGAATTGCTCTCGTTATTACATTAATCATTGCATTTGTCTTCACATTGGGGACAAATAACATTATTAGTTACATCTCAAATTTTGTATCGACAGTGATGTCTGGGCTATTTATCGCTTCAATTCTAGGAAAATATTGGCCGAGGGCAACATGGCAAGGAGGAATTGGAAGCATTGTCGGAGGATCTATCGTATCATTTATCATACTATTCAATAAGAATCTACAAGGTTTTTGGGGAAATCCTATTCTACCATCCCTGTTAGGTGCCCTTATCTTCGGAGTCGTAGTAAGTTTGGTTACACCGAGGAATAAAGTATCAAGAGAAGAGGCGCTTAGGAAACTGGAAAATGAACGAGCAGTAGCGGAAGAACGAGCGTCGTAGATTAATAGTTTATAAAGATTTCTTTAATAAAGGCTAATTAGGTGGAATTCACTAATTAGCCTTTTATTTTTGCTATGGGGCAGAAAATAAATCGAGAGCGTGTATAATATAAATGATTCTGAGTTGCAAAAAAGTAAATAAAAGGATAAGTATAACATAGATAAATGATCCACAATGCAAAACTAGTATATCTATGATCTAATGATTTTCCATATAAAATTTATAATCTTAAAATCTACTATCATGAAAGTAAAATTTGCCGGTATAGAAAAAACGTTTAAGTGAATCTTTTTCCTAGCAGTAGGAAAAAAACTAAGGTCTTGAAAACGCTGTTATTTTCTGATATTATTGAAACATAGTTATTGATACATTTCTTATTTTCAACTGAATATCTATATTAGGATTGTTACTGGTAAGCAGGCAAGACCTAAGCAAAGTAATTATTTTTCAAGCAAATTTAATTACCTTGGTTAGGTCTTTTTTTGTTATGTTACCCGTGGAGGTGGTTGAAATGAAAATAAAAAAGTGATTAATAATAATATTGTTATAGTTGAAGATGCAGACAAAAACGAGATGATTTTGGCCGGTAAAGGTATTGGTTTTCAGAAAAAAGCAGGTGATATCGTTGAGGCAAAGAACATTGAAAAGCGATTTTTGTTAGAAGATAAAGGGCTTTATGATAAGTTCAAAAAGCTTGTGAAGGAGATTCCTGTTGAAACCATTCGTATATCGGATGACTTGATTAGTAAGGCAAGACGCGAACTAAAAAAGGCGTTAAGTGAAAATATATATTTATCTTTACCTGATCACATTAATATGGCGATCTATAGATTTTCTAAGGGGCAGAACGTGAGTAATATGCTACTTTGGGAGATTAAACGGATGTACCCAAGAGAATTTGAGATTGGTCTTTATGGGTTAGAGCTAATAAGGAAGCAGTATGATTTGGAGCTACCGGAGGATGAGGCTGGTTTTATTGCGATTCATTTTGTGAATGCTCAATTAAATGAGGGCATGAATCAGGTCTTCGATATGACAAAGTTTTTAAAGGAAGTTCTGCGTATTATTGAATATCATTTTAAAATTTCTCTATATGAAAACTCCTTAAACTATTTCAGGTTTGTGACTCATTTAAGATTTTTTGCGCAGCGAGTGTTTAATCATACAGTAATGAGTGATAAAGACCGAAATTTGTATGATATTGTTAAAAGTAATTACCCGGATTCATATGTGTGTGTGGAAAAAATTAACACATTAATTCAGACAAATTATAGCCATACGATTTCCGTGGATGAAAAGTTGTACCTAATGCTTCATATTAATCGAATTATTCAACGTGAAGAAAACTGAATATGTAATATCAGGAAAGTTACTTGTTTCGAAGGCTTGACCTGAATCCACCCTAGCTAGGAATCTGTCTATTTATAGTTAGGTTGGATTCAGGTCTTTTTTTATTGAGTAAAGACAATTTTGTAGATTGGAGAGAGAGTCATGAATAATGAACAACTAGCGAAGCAGATTATTCATTATGTAGGCGGTGAATCAAACGTTGTAAACTTGATTCATTGCGCAACAAGATTAAGATTTACATTAAAAAACCCAGAGAAATTTAAGAAAGCAGACATTGAAAAATTAGCGGGTGTGTTAACTGTTGTTCAAAGCGGCGGCCAGCATCAGGTGGTTATCGGGAACAATGTGGGGGATATTTATAATGAGATTATGAATTTCACAAATCTCCAAAATGTTGGAGAATCAAGTTATAAGGAAGAGTCAAAGGGCTTTTTGAATAATGCTATTGATATTCTTTCTAGTATTTTCAGCCCGCTTCTAGGCATCTTAGCAGGGGCGGGTTTATTAAAAGGGCTATTAACCATTACAACAACATTTCATTGGTTGAATCCTTCAGGTGGGACGTATCGTTTACTATATGCAACAGCGGATAGCTTTTTCTACTTCCTACCCTTCTTCCTAGCGTATACGTCAGCGAAGAAATTTAAAACAAACGTGATGATAGCGATGGCGATTGCTGGTGCGTTAGTGTATCCGGATATTGTCGGCTTAAAGTCAGCGGGAACATCGATTCATTTCTTTGGCATTCCTGTGATCTTAATGCAATATTCTTCTTCTGTTATTCCGATTATTTTATCGGTATTCTGTTTATCGTATTTGGAACGTTTTTTACGTGCGCGCATTCATGAAAGTGTTCGTAGCTTATTAACAAATATTCTATGTATCTTGATTATGGTTCCTTTAACATACTTACTTATTGGACCTGCCGGGACGTATATTGGGACAGGGCTAGCGACTGCAATTTCCTGGGTGTACAACTTAAGTCCAATTGTAGCAGGATTTGTAGTCGGTGCATTATTCCAGGTTCTTGTTATCTTCGGCGTATACTGGGGCTTAGTACCCGTTATGCTAAATAATATTTCGAAATACGGCAGGGATACTATCAGTCCATTATACGGACCTGCCGTCAGTGCACAAGCCGGAGCGGCGCTTGGTGTTTTCTTAAAAACGAAAAATAAAAAGATGAAAACTTTATCATTCTCAGCATTTATTACAGGGATTTTTGGTGTAACAGAGCCTGCAATTTATGGTGTTACGTTAAAGCTGAAAAGGCCATTTATTATTGCTTGTATTAGCGGGGGTGTCGGTGGTGCAATAGCCGGTGCTTACAATGCAACAGCAGTTGCACTTGTTTCAAAAAGTATTTTAACGTTTCCAGCGTTCTTTGGACCTGGATTTAAAGGGTATGTGATTGGATTCTTCGTTGCGTTCATCTTAGCGGCTATTTTAACATATATCATTGGTTTTAAAGACCTAGGGGATGAGGAAGAACAAACACAGGCGAAGCCCGTAGTGCAAGAACTAGAACCAGTTTTACCAGGGAAAACTTCCATTGCTAGTCCGTTAAATGGTGAAATGCTTCCGTTAGCGGAAATGAAGGATCCTGTTTTTGCTTCACTAGCGATGGGAAAAGGTGTAGCGATTGTTCCGAGTGAAGGGAGGTTATTTGCGCCAGTTGACGGGAAGGTCGTCATGGTAATGGATACGAAGCATGCTTATGGGATTTCGACCGAAAATGGGATTGAATTATTAATCCATATTGGTGTGGATACCGTGAAATTAAATGGTGAACATTTCATTTCCCATGTGACAAAAGGCATGCAGGTCAAAGCAGGCGATTTACTTGCGGAATTTGAGATTGAAGCGATTAAGGCAAAGAACTATGATGTCACAACGCCGGTGATTGTAACGAATACAGCTGAATTTTTAGATGTTATTCCAACAAAAATAGACGATGTAGTTAAAGGCGAGCCTATTATAACGGTCGTTAAATAAAAGCAAAAATGAAATGAGGGTATGAAAAATGAGTACAAAACAATTTCCGAAAGATTTTTTATGGGGCGGTGCTATTGCTGCTAACCAAGCGGAAGGTGCATGGAATGTAGGAGGGAAGGGCCCTTCAATTGCCGATGTATGTCGTGGGGGGATTATTTCTGGGGTAGCTGACAAGGAAATCGACCCGAATTTATTTTATCCAAGCCATGATGCGATCGATTTTTATCATCGCTATAAAGAGGACGTGGAGATGTTTGCAGAAATGGGCTTCTCGCTTTTCCGCACATCAATTGCGTGGTCACGTATTTTCCCAAAAGGTGATGAGCTTGAACCAAATGAGGAGGGCCTACAGTTCTACGATAATCTGTTTGATGAGTTATTGAAGAATAATATTAAACCGATGGTAACGATTTCCCATTATGAAACGCCATTACATCTTGCAACAGAGTATGGTGGCTGGGAAAATGAAAAGCTAATTGAATTTTTCTCAAGATTTTGTGAGGTTATTTTTACGCGTTACAAGGATAAAGTTAAGTACTGGATGACGTTTAATGAAATCAACAATATGCATAAAATCCCATTTGCAACTGGAGCTGCAAGAATTGAAGAGGGTCCAGATAAGCTACAGCGAGTGTATCAAGCAAGTCATAATTTATTCGTGGCAAATGCCCATGCGGTACGATTAGGGAAGGAAATTATGCCGGAAAATCAAGTGGGCTGTATGCTATCATTAAGTGCGTTTTATCCGAATACATGTCATCCGGATGATGTGTTTGAGGCGTACGAGTTCCGTCGAAAATCCTTGTTCTTTTCAGATGTGATGCTGCGAGGGGAATATCCAGCGTTTAGTAAACGTATTTTTGAGGAGGCAAATATTACACTGGACATTCGTTCAGGGGAGCTAGACTTAATTCGTGAGCATACCTGTGCATTCCTCGCATTTAGCTATTATTTAAGTACAACTTACAAAGCAGGGATGCCGGTGTATGCAACAACTGGTGGTGCCCGAGGGATCGATAATCCGTACTTAGAAAAGTCAAGTTATGGCTGGGCAATTGACGCAAAAGGATTACGATATGTGTGTAATGAACTATATGATCGTTATCAAAAGCCATTGTTCATTGTGGAAAATGGTTTTGGTGATGTGGATGAAATTTCTCCAGACGGAAAAATCCATGACCAGTATCGTATAGACTATGTAAAAAAACATCTAATTGAGCTTCAAGAGGCTATTACTGATGGTTGCGAGGTTCTAGGTTATGCGTATTGGGGGCCAATTGATATTGTCAGCGCTGGTTCAGGTGAAATGAGAAAACGCTACGGTTTTATCTATGTCGACCGTGACAATGAAGGGAATGGTACGTCTAATCGTATGAAAAAGGATAGCTTTTATTGGTATAAAAATGTGATTTCGACAAATGGAGCTGCGCTTTTTGAGGAAGAGTAAGATTGTTTTTATATTAGGGGGGCTTTCGTCCCCCCACCACTAGATATGCGGCCGTAAACGGTATTGGATGGGTAATCATTTTTGTAGGTAAGAAATTACTTCTTCTTTTTCATTTTTAAATTCCGTTAATATATAATGGTGGAAAGGAGGTATTATTATGGAGATAATATTAGAAAGCCCTAATGGAAAAGTTTATAAGGCCAACAAACAAGATCAATCAACTTTTACTGTTTTAATTGATGGTGAGGAATATAAAATATCATTATTGGAATCTGATCAAGAAGTGAACATTGACGGACTTACAAAAAAACAAAAAAAGCAAATAGCTAAAGCAATAGTAGAAAGTGGAGAAATACTAGACCAACTAGAGCAATCTGAATTAGATTCTGAAGAAGATGACATTTTAAATTATGAAGATTATAAGCGCTACAAGAATGAGGTAATAAAATGAGTGAACATAAATATGAAGTTCGCTGGACACAAACTGCCTCTTAGGGTGTTATTAAAATTATATAATATTGACCACGACCAGATTTATTTAACTTCTAATACAATGCTTGGTTCAAATCCACATAATCATGCAGAAATGATTGACTATCCAAATTTTAAATACAATGGTTACTATTGGACGATTATTAGGAATGTAATTATTGTGTACTCAATTCATGAAAAGCACCACTCCGTTAGAATAAGAGCTTGCTATTCAGCATTAAGCGGATTTGCACTTAAAATATTTTTTGGTGAATACGACCCCGACTATAATAACTAATAGATTTGAATACCGCTCTCGTACGACCCCCAATCTCAGAACGAAAATAAGCCCACCCTTCATACAGTTTTATTTTCCTTTTTTTCAACTATCTCTGTTAGAGGAATGTGTTGGGCGTTTTTTAGTTTCCTCTTGGGGAATTGGTGAAAACATCCTGGTTTTAATCACCTCAACAAACCACCGAGTAATCACCTCTGGCCTTGAAATAGCTGTCCTTATAACTACTTTGTGTACACCTAGTTCCAGTGCATGTTTCGCTTCTTCCTTAGTTTGAACTTTTCCTTCAAATTGATCAAAAATGCGAGAGAGGAACGTGGAACTATCCACAAAATTTTATTGAATATTTAATGTTACGCCCCTCAGTCTGAGCAACAAGAAATAAAGCTTGTTCAACAGAAATGCAATTAAAAGCATGGCACGTGCATTTTTCTAATCCCAAATACCTACCCTCCTTTTTCCCTATTTTATCGTCACTTTTTATATTGTAAAATTTTAGAAGGTAATAATTGGCCGATTTTAGAAATCTAGTTTAATACGACAGGGGGGGTTCCGTGGATGTAAAATATATCCCATCAGATTGGGAAAAGATGAAAGAAGGAATTGGAGACTTAATTGGATTAAGACGCTGGGGTAAAGGGATGATTGATGATCTTAAAGCTATCACAGAAAATCTAGAAGATGCCGAATCAGATATTGCCAGCCTTGACAGCGATGGGGTCATTTCCTTTCATCACACAAGTCAAAAGGATAAATTTCAACAATTATACGAAGACTTTGAAGTGCTTCATCGCTTTACTGGAAAAGTCGGGGATATCGTTGACCGTACGATTGATCAACCATTCTATGAAGATATCGATGCATTTGTCGAATCGATGAGGGATTTATCAATCTCAAATTATACGACGAAGAACCGGGTTGGTGCAACAGAAGTGAAGGTAGTTTACGCGGGATATGGCCAGCAGAATACTTTAGAAGTTCCAAAGACAGAAGTAAGTATCGATGATCTATTTAATGGCGATAATTTTTATGCTGAACAAATCAAGCTCGAGTACGAGGCGTGGAAAGAGCTGAATCCGGATCAGGATTTTTCGCAAAAAGAGTATCAACTGGCAGCTGTAAATACCCGTGCATTCGAGTATGAATCGATTCGAAACCATCAAGAAAGCAAGGAATTCTGGGGACAAATTGCCGCACTCGTCGTCATCGTCGGTGTATCATTAGTCTGCCCGCCTGCAGGTATCGCTTTAGGAGCAGCTTACGGTACCTTCGAATTAAGCTCGGCCGTTTCCGGAAAGGATTGGATATCCGGTCGAGAGCTAGGTACCGGAGAACGAGTCTTCCGTGGACTATTAAGCCCGCTAGACATTATCCCTGGAGTGAGCAGTGTCGCAAAATTCAGCGGTACAGTAAAGTTTGCTCACCTTGGAGATATAGGGATATCATCCGTTAAAACGGGAATAAAAAACAGTGTCAATAATGGAGTGACCCAGGTTAGAAGTCTGGTTGAAACAGCCGGAAAGGCGTCTACCACTCGTTTAAAAAGTGCAGCTGCCGTGATAAAAGATGTACCAAATAAGCTGAAAAATAAGTTAATAGACGATACAATAGAAGTAGGAAGATTCATCGATTCAGCTGTCACACATGGAAAAAACATCATCTCGACCCGACAACCATTGGACCTCGCTATGGAGGGATTCGGAAATACTGGAAGTGTCCGAATGCCTGTGGAGAATACGCATGCGGCTGAGAATTATTTTGCGGCTAAGCTTGGTAGGGGTACGGGTAATCGTTTGGCTGGAGAAAGTGAAATTAAACCATTAGTAGGAAAAGGAGAACAGTATACTAATGGAAGAAAAAATAAATTAAAGCCTAATATAAGATACCAAACAGGCGAATACGGTTATTTTTATGAAACTGATGGTGCTGGTAGGATTTCAAAATTTGAAACAGATAACCTTCAATTAACAAACAGAGAAAAAAGACTTTCACATAGCAGAAATACACCAGGTAAAGTGAAAGGACAGGATCATGCAGGGCATCTAGCAGGTGATAGATTTGGGGGCTCACCTAAAATTGATAATTTGGTTTCGCAATTATCTGATGTTAATTTGAAACAGTATAAGAAGATAGAAGACGAATGGGCTGCAGCGTTGAATGACAAACCTCCTAAAAAGGTTACGGTCGATGTAGAAATATTATATAAAGAAATAGATGTACGTCCAAAAACATTTATTGTTAATTATACCATTGATGGTAAGTCTGGTTTTAAAATTATTGAAAATTAGCTTAAGGAGTGTGTGTATTATGAAAGAATTTGAAGATAGATTTAGTGAATTACAATCAGATATGATTTCTATATGTTTGGAGTACGTTGAGAACAAAGCTGATAAAGTATATGTTTATGGTTCAAGTGAAGAAGGAATTATTTCTGCTAATTTTTTTTATTTGATAAATAATATGTATGTAGAACCCCATAAATTGAATGAAGCTATAACGAACGAAACAGAGGGATATGATGTTTCACCAAAGCGTCAGTCTATGGTACTACGTATAATATGTGAAGATATTCAAAAGATCAAATTATTGTGCCAGGAATATAAAAGAGATATGCCTACTGAGATGAAATTAATTTATGATGTAAATAGTGGAAAGTTTAGTGCCGAATACAAATATGATTTAGTATATACAAATGATGATATTAAAACAGCAGACCATATTGCTGATGAATGGTTCGAAGAAATAAAAAGTAATAACCTTTAATAGTTAAAACATACTAGGAACTTGGTGTATTTTATTGGGACCACTCTTTTTATTTCCCGCAATCTAAGAAGAAAATACGTATAAAATAGCCAATAGTTTTATTAGATTTTATTAATGGATTGAATAATCCTTAATTATCAAATTTTGTATATTTAAGTTAATGATTTAGAGTATTTAAGAAAATATACGAAAATAAAGAATCTTTGGTTCAACCATAATATTTGTAACGATATGCTTAAAAGCTTACAATAAAGCACTTGATTATCTCTGTTAGGTAACAAGTGTTTTTGTTTTTTTTTAGATATTTAAGCTTTTAAAACTCCATCAATCGAATCCTTCGGGCGCATGCAGAAAGTGTTATCAGGGATTAGCAAAATTAATAATCGTAGTATCCTCTGAAATTGATGAGAGCATTAAAGTAACTGGTAGACTTAATCTAAAGATTAAAAATGGAAAATTTATTGATTAGTTGGGGGTTAATTATGTCTAATACGGATTAACCCCCGAATTTTGGACAGTATTTCTCTTAATCTCACTTTATCTTA
>NZ_NAZB01000015.1:0-92711 GCF_003055045.1 Heyndrickxia sporothermodurans | reverse complement strand
CATTTAGGGGCTATAGAGAATACTAATTATGGTAGTTTATCAGAAGAAGGTAAAGTAATATTTTTTCTTGGACTTTCTGAAAAAGTTTTGTCGGTTTTTTCTCAAAAGGAAGATCAAATTTTAGCCCAGGAAGTTATAAATAAATGTTGGGAATGGGTAAAGGATAAAGAAAATATAGGGGATATCCTTTATGAATTATTGGATAATGAGGATAATGGAATAACTATAAAACAAGAGATGTCAGATAATGAAGTGGATATCATAGCTTGGAATTGTATTATTGATGCAGTTGCTTTTACTAGTAGAAAAGCATTTGAAAAAGAAGGCGTCAATTATTATCCAGAACCAATTGCTTTAGTTGATGATACATTAGTAGATCATTTTATTGATTGTTTTGGAAAGTGTATAAAGGATTCAGATAGTTATATTCAAAGAATAATTTCATTATTGGATAAATACAAGAGTGGGAATACTACGAGTGATTTGCGGACAGAAGTTTTAAGGGAATTAAAAATACAAAATTAACGGTTATTTATTATTTATGAGCTTTCATTAAAGGATAGTGAAAAAATAAGAACAGACATTTGTTTTTTCTAGTGATATTATAGAGAAACTGATAGTATAAGAGTAGCAACTATATAAAGTGCATGGGCGGATGACCATCTCCCGAAAGAAGGGAGGTGGAAAAATGACAATTTATGAAGCAATATCTGTAGCACTTCAATCTAATCTGCTTTTAATTGGATTGATTACAGTAATCTTAACAATTGTCGCAAAAAGGAAAAAGTAACCGCCCTGCCTCCGACCAAAGAGTAAGGTGGTTACTTTTTTAATACCGCTATTTTCTTTTTCGGTCAGCCGCACTTCATGCGGCATATAGTTGCGTTGACCGAGTGCTAATGCCTCGGTCATTTTTTATTATATATAGAGTGTATAATTATTATACACGCTAACTTTTTAAATTTGCAAACTATTTTATTTTGGTTACAGTGACGCCTCGAAATTTGTCAAGTGTTGATAGATAATAGAAATTTCATATATCCATTCAGCAATCATTATTCTATTAGTTTAGTTTTTAAAGATTTCCTCGTTCTTTTTATAAAAGTCTAATAAGGAAGCTTGTTCATAAGTATACGCATCATTGTTTGATAAAAAAACTTCTTGGCTAAACAACGTCTTTTTTTATACAGTTGTATTTCTCTTTCTTTGTTAACTATTTTTACTAAAGGAATGTGTTGGGCATTTTTCATATTAATTCCGCTGCTGACTTCCTTTTTTGAATGGATGAGGATTTTATAATGTTCCGGTCACAGGGACGTCCTGAAAAATATTGTTTCATAGGAATATCCACGGAAGTGTTTTTGGTAATCTAAAATTGAGCCACTTTTGCATAAAAAACGACAAAGAAGAACCAGTCGCATCGGAGCAAAAGAAAGGGTGGTTCTTCACGATAATAGTATATTAACTTGAACATACTTACCTACAAAAAGTAGTTACAATTTTTCAAGCCGAGGAGTTCTGGGCTCTTAGTTTTTTTATTATATTCTTATTATACATGAAATAAACCCTCCCCATTGCATTCCTTAAATAAGCATTTTCGTAGTTCAGTAAATTTGGAGAAAGGGATTGCCTAGTAGCTTTCCACGAGTTAGATTGTGTAATGGATAATCAGTGGTTTATTGTTTTTTATTAAAAGATCAATCATTTAAACTGAGTATGCGTTACAAACCCAAAAGTATGATCCACAAAAAGGAAACTATGCATCACAAATTAAAATCTATGATCCCCAAAAGGAAAAAAGAAAGAATCGAAAGCTATGTATGCGCCACAAACCCAAAAGTATGATACACAAAAAAGAATCTATGCGTCACAAACTGAAATCTATGCTCCACAAACCGAAAAAAGCTAGATTCAAAAGCCACGTATGCGCCACAAACCCAAAAGTATGATACACAAAAAAGAATCTATGCGTCACAAATTGAAATCTATGATCCACAAACCGAAAAAAGCTAGATTCAAAAGCCGCGTATGCGCCACAAACCCAAAAGTATGATGCACAAATAAAAATCTATGCGTCACAAACTAAAATCTATGATCCGCAAACAGAAAAAAGGTAGAACCGAAAGCCGCGTATGCGTCACAAAATCGAAAGTATGATACACAAAAAAGAATCTATACGTCACAAACCGAAATCTATGATCCACAAAAAAAAGCTAAACACTAAAGCGACATATACATCAAATTTCCCAATTAACCAGATAGTACAAAGCGCACTTTCAAGTATTCTATCATTTGGTAAAATAAGGTTAGATAAATACTAGGGAAGAGATAAAGAGAAGAAACCCAAATTGCGGTTGGGTTTTTTCATCTCTTTGGACTAGTTGATGAGGGGGTTGAGAGATAGAACTGTGAAGTGAAAAATGTCAATTCTATTAAACGATCAATGGATGTACACAACTTTGATGTCATTGGGACTGCTCTAAAAAATTCATTACGAGGAGAAGATAGTATGAAAAAGTTTGGAACGAGTTTCGTCATTCTAATGGTATTTATGGTTATTTGTACATCTGGATTAAATGTTGCATACGGTAAGGGAAACGAAAAAGATCCATCCTTGAATCCTAATCGTATACTCAATGTAGCTCACCGTGGTGCTTCGGGATATGCTCCGGAACATACACTAGTATCCTATGAATTAGGAGAAAGATTGAAAGGTGACTATATTGAAATAGATTTGCAGATGACGAAAGATGGAAAGTTAATTGCAATGCACGATGAAAAGCTTGATCGGACAACAAATGGTACAGGCTATGTAAAAGATTATACACTAGCGGAAATTAAACAATTAGATGCTGGTTCATGGTTTAATGAAAAATATCCTGATCTAGCAAAACCTGAATATGTCGGCTTAAAAGTACCGACTTTGGAAGAAATTATTCAAAAGTTTGGCAGAAGCGGAAGATATTATATTGAAACAAAATCACCTGATGTATACCCCGGAATGGAAGAAGAATTGCTAAGGATTTTAGATAAATACAAATTACTTGGACAAAATGCACCATCTAGTAAAGTGCTTATTCAGTCCTTTAGTCCTGAAAGTTTAATCAAAATCCATTCGCTGAACCGAAAAGTGCCTCTTATTCAACTTATTTCTTATTCAAAACCAGCGACAATCACAGATGAAGAACTGAATAACATAAAGCAATACGCAATAGGAATTGGACCGAGCTACACAAAAATTGACCAGGCATATGTAGAAAAAGTTCGTGAACACAACATGCTAATCCATCCTTACACCGTTAATACGAGAGAAGATATGGAAAAATTACTAGATTGGGGCGTTACAGGGATGTTTACGAATTATCCCGACCTTCTAAACAAGGTATTAAAAAATAGGTAACAGTGGAAAAAATAATGTCAACCATTACTCCTGACCCGAACCTTTTGGGCTCTTAACCAATAAGCAGCTAAAATAAGTAAAATCAAAGCACTCCCAAAGTAAAGATAGTTAAATCCAAAAGGGATGGTAATAAGAAAATAACTGAAAAATGGTCCAAGAGCTGCCCCTATATCTTGAGAAATCGTATAATATGTAAGAAATGAAACAGCATTCGTCTGTTTCGCTACATCTGAAGCGATTGCATCAGATAATGTCGTTAAGCTGGTTGCGCTTAGCATAACTAGTAGACTAACAAAGATCCAAATATAAATAGACATGGATAAAGGAAGGATCCCTACCACAACTGCAGAAAAAATGAAAGAATAGATAAAAAGGGGTAGCCTTCCTTTCAATCCATCAGAAAGCGCACCAACCCAACCGGCTACAAATGGCTCCCATATCCAACGTACTGCCTGAATCAGACCTGATAATGCCGTTACGGTAAAAAAAATTCCGGCAAAACGAATAGGTTCACTAAATAAGTCGTCAATTAACGGACTTAAGGTGGAAGTTAGGATTCCTTGAAAGAGCAATGAAACAAAAAAGCCACTTATAATGATGGAAAATGTTCCTTTTGGAAAATGAAAGTTTGGTAAGGAAGGGGCCGGATTATTTTTGATATTTCCTTTTGAATCTTGAAAAGTAGTCACTGTGTGAAATAAGTAAAAAAAGGCGAATAAAGTACACACACCTAAAAGCAATGCCACATATTTGAGACCGATGAATGGCGTGAGTATCCCGCCAATCAGCATACCAAATAAGCTTCCTAGCCGATAAAGCCCATTATATATCCCCATTGTTTTGCCCCGATTTTTGTCTGTAGTAGAAGCAACAACGGCCGCCAAACCACCGATCCGAAAAAAGGACCAAGCAATTCCCCACATTCCTCGTAAAATAAGCCACCCAACAAAGCCGGTGATCATTCCACAGCCAAATGTCGTTATGGTTCCCAAAATAACGGCTATGATTAACCCCATCTTTAGTGAGATTCTTTGATAGACCCAACCGATTATAGGGTTAAATGGTAGTCTTATAAATCGGTTAATTGATAATAATATTCCAACCTGCCAAAGTGAGTCAAGGCCGACTTCTCTCCAAAAAATAGGCAAAGCGATATATAGCATGGAATCCCCAATTAAGCAAATCGCTGTTACGAGTGAAATAGAGATAACAGCAGGGGGTGTGTCTTTGAAATGTAGTTTTTTTAACAATGTAATCACCTGTTTATAATTTTGAATATTCACTATTTTAGTGATAGGTAGATCATTTGTAAAGGATAATCGTTACTACGTTCACTGAGACTAAAGAATCAAACTACTACTTATTTACATGATTAGAAAACTCGATACATATAAATTTATTGATATTGTGAAGAGAGTTAATAGAAACAAAGGAGGATATACATGAGGAAAAAATTATCGCTTGTCTCAGCTTTCATTTTAATTGTAAGCGTATTTTCACTTTCGGCATGTGCCGGTGAAAGTTCTTCTGGAAGTGGAGGGAAAGGTGGAGATCGGATCACTCTTTATTCTCCGGAAACCCCAGACATGTCAAAAGAACTTGCGCAAAAATATGAAGAAATAAATGGCGGGAAAGTGGATGTTCAATATGCGGGCACCAATGTTTTAGTGAACAGAATGATGGCGGAAAAGGATAATCCACAAGCGGATGTATGGTATGGAGGTGGGGGAAGTCTTCCATTTGAAGCCGCTGCAGACAAAGGAATTATTACATCTTACATACCAGAAAGTGCAGAAAAATGGGATGTTACCGAGGATGGAATTAAATTAAAGCATCAGGACGGGAAATATGTTGGTGTTGAAATGTTCGTACTAGGTTTTTCCTATAATACAGAGCTTGTGAAGCCAGAAGAAGCACCAAAAACTTGGGAAGATCTACTTGATCCGAAATGGAAAGGGAAAATTCAATTCTCTAATCCTGCCGCATCCGGAACCTCAACATTAATGGTTTTAAGCTATATGATGCAACATGGTGAGAAAGAGGGTTGGGAATATTTTAAGAAATTATCTAAACAAGCAAATTCTATTCCAGATTCCGGTTCAGGTCCTACGAAAGCTGTTTCAATGGGTGAAGCCTATATTGGAGTTGGCTTTGATTTTATGGCATATGAACAAAAGGCAAAGGGTGAAAGTGTAGATTTTGTTGTACCAGATAAAACTCCTATTCTCGTAAACCCAGCTTCATTAGTTGAGAAAGGGCCAAATCCTAAAGGTGGAAAGAAATTCATTGATTTTCTGTTAAGTAAGGAAGGTCAGCAAATACTTGCTAACTGGTACCATATTCCTCTTAATCCGGATGTAAAATCGAAAACTCCACTTACTTTAGAAAAGGTGAAGCCTCATGCAGTTGATTTAGATATTGATTGGGTGAATGAGAATTATGACCGTATTCGAAATGAGTGGAAAGAAAAATTTCAGTAATAAAGGAAGGGAACTCATAATGGGATCAGTGAAAGTAGAACAACTTACGAAAGAGTTTTCAGGTGTAAAGGCACTTTATGATATTAATTTAGATATCCAAGAGGGCGAGTTTTTTGCCCTTTTGGGGCCATCCGGATGCGGGAAAACGACAACCATGCGATGTATTGCTGGATTCGAGCAGCCAACATCAGGAGAGATTAAGATTGGTGATCAAGTCGTTAATCAAATTCCACCAAATAAGAGAAGTTGTGGAATGGTCTTTCAAAGCTACGCGCTTTTTCCGCATATGGATGTATTTGATAACGTTGCCTACAGTTTGAATATTAAACAACTGAAAGTCAGTCATCCATTGAAACGCTTGTCTATATACATTAGGATGTTCAATAAAAAATTATCCAAATACCCAAAGGATATTGAGGATCGTGTTAGAAAAATTCTTGAATATGTGGAACTCGATAAATACGCCAATAGGCTGACGAGTGAATTATCAGGAGGACAGCAGCAACGTGTGGCATTAGCGCGAGCATTGGTAATGGAGCCAAAAGTCCTTTTAATGGATGAACCATTATCCAATCTCGATCAAAAGCTCAGACATACGATGAGAACAACCATTAGAAGAATTCAACAAGACTTGAAGATAACAACCATTTTTGTTACGCATGATCAGGAGGAAGCGATGAGCATGGCAGATAGAGTTGCCGTTATGAAAGATGGACAAGTCATCCAAATTGGTACTCCGACGGAATTATATAGCCAGCCTGCTTCGCCTTTCATTGCAGATTTTGTAGGAACATCGAATATTCTCCCAGGGAAAGTGATCTCTTCTAAAGCAAATGAATCCGTTGTTCAAATTAATGGAAAACAAATTAAATCAACCTATCAAACGGACAAAGAAGAAGTAAATGTGATTATTCGTCCTGAAAATATTACGATCCTGTTAGAGGGAACTCCGTCTAGTGATTCAGATGTGAATATTTTTGAAGGAAAAATAAATCAATCTACCTATCTCGGATCAGCTGTAAGATATGAAGTATTGGTTAACGAAAATACTTTAATCGTAGACACTACCTATTTTTCAGGTAGAGAAATTTTAAAAGAAGGAACAAAAGTACAATTAGCAGTGTCATCTGAAAGGGTGTTACTCATATGAAGAAACGGAAGACACTAAGTGGTCTAACTATTATTAAAATTTTGCTGTATATATTTTTTGGACTATTTCTCCTCCTTCCGTTATTCTCAGTCTTTTTAGTTAGTTTTACTGGTCAACCAATGAATATACTTGGGGCGCTAACCAATTCAACTATATTAAGCTCCACCATTGAGAAATTGAAAGGTTTTTCACTAGAGCATTATAAGGTGATTTTTACGAATAAAGGTTATTACGATGCGTTGCTTAATAGCTTATGGTTAGCTTTACTCGTTTCTGTTATTGTCATCATCGTTTGTATCCCGATTGCTTACGGCATCGCTCGAACAAAAATGCCACTCAAAAAGACGATCAGTGCTTTATGTACGATCCCATTGATCGTACCGACATTCATTTCTGCTTATGCCTTTATTATTATGTTTGGTCGATCAGGATGGGTGACTTATATTTATCAAATGCTAGGCGGCGAGGGATTATTAATCAATCCTTATTCAATGGCTGGAATTATTATGGTGCAAGTCTTTTTCTTTTTCCCATATGCGTTATGGCCAATGGTTGCCGCATTTAAAGTAAGTGATCTTTCACTGGAGGAAGCATCGAGAAATTTAGGTGCAAAAAATTGGCTTACATTTATAACCGTGACGTTTCCATTAGCTATTCCTGGTATTTTATCAACCGTTTTAATTATTTTTGCGGTGAGTTTCTCCGATTTTGGAAGTCCGATTATTCTTGCGCCAAAAGATTTAAACTTATTAGTCGTCGAGGCGTATCGTGAAATTGCTGGATTTTTCAACTGGGCAGGTGCAGCCATACTAACAGTGATCATGATTCTAGTTGCCGCATTCTTTTTCTGGCTGCAAAACCTATTTACGAAAAATAGAAATTACGGATCGCTGTCCGGAAAGCCAAAACTACAGAAATTAAATGATAATAAAGTCCTTACACGTGTATTATCTGCATATTCAGCCTTGATTGTGTTCGTTCCTGTGTTTGCGATGCTATCTATTTTCGTACAATCCATTGCGACTACTTGGGGGAAGGATCCGTTGCCAAATGGTTATACTTTGAAACATTACCAAACGATTTTCACTAGTTCACTAGGTAATATTCAAAATAGTATCGTACTGGCAATCGGTGCTTTATTATTAAGCGTGATCATTGCTACGTTCATTTCATATTTTGTAGTAAGACAAAATAATGCAAAGTTAGATTTCATGACCTCGATTCCTTTAGTTGTTCCAGGAATTGCCCTAGGGATTGCCTTAATTCAAACATTTAATACGGCCCCACTTCAGTTAACAGGAACAGCACTCGTCCTCATTATCGGTTATACGATACGACGTCTGCCATATATGATTCGTTCCACAATGGGGACGATGCGAGCAATTAAACAGGATATTGAAGAAGCAGCCATTAATCTCGGCGCCTCTCAATTAACAGCTGCTTTAACGGTTATCGGACCATTAATGTTACCAGGAATTGCAGCTGGTTCTATTCTCGTTTTTGTTACGGTAATTAAAGAAACAAGTATATCGATATTACTCGCTCCTGCAGAATGGGCACCTATGAGTCTAGCGATTTTCCAAAATATTTTACGCGGAGAGTATTATTCCGCAGCCGCAATGTCTGTTATTTTAGTAGTTTTAGTGCTAATTTTACAGGCGATTGCTAATAAATTGACGAAAAAACAACAAAGATAATGGGGGGGTGATTGTACCGGGAGCGAGGAGCGGGGAACTACTTATATATTTTTACTGAATAGTTCATGTATTTAAACTATACCGCAAGAAAATGACAAAGAAGAACCGTCCGCATCGGCGAAAACGAAAGGGCGGCTCTTCTCGTAATTAATTTACCTGAACACATACCGTCTTGCGATAGGTAGTGTTCAAACCAGGGAGTTCTGAGCTCCTTGGTTTATTTTATGTTTATACACTTATAGTATATTCTACATAATAAAAAATATAGGAATTTGCACTGCTCTTTTTTTTCGCAAGCATGAAAAAGGGGTATCGTTCCTTTAATGGTAATACTGTGCATTTATCTTTTGCTAATAATTTTCCCGAAATAGTAAAAAATGTGGTAAATTTAGTATTGTACTAAAATTATATAGACATATAAGGAGAGAAACATTTTGGGGAAATTAAGCAAAAAATTAATCGCAATCATGCTCGTTGCAGGATTGACAGCAATTATGTTAACCGGGTGTGGTTCACCAAAACCAGCGGATACGGTAAAAGACTTTTTGACTTCCATACAATCAGCTGACTATAAAAAGGCAATGAGTTATGTGGATACAAAATCAGATAGTGATCTTTCCGCACTAAATGAAAGTAAAGATGGGCTAGATGGGAAAGAAATATTGAAAGCAATCGCTAAAAATTACAAATTTGAAAATCCTAAAGAAGTATCGAATAAGGATGGTAAGGCAAAGGTAAAAGTGAAAATTACCTCTGTAGACATGCAAGTGGTCTTTACTCAAACGATGAATGACGTGATGCCAATGGCTTTTGCCGGTGCGTTCAATGAAAACGAAGAAGAAGCCGATAAGACAATGGAAAAACTCATGTCATCAACACTTATGAAAAACCTTAAATCCAAAGATGCAACAATGGCAACCCGTGATGTAACCTTGAATTTGAAGAAAGACAAAGATGGAGAATTCAAAATCGTTTCGGATGATAATTTGCTTGAAGCTGTTATGGCGAATTCAAAAGAGATTGATAAAATGTTTGGTGAAAAGAAATAAGGAAACAGGGGGACGGCTCGCACGTCCCCCTGTTTTTTTACCAACTTCTTGGAAGGAAACTCAATACCGATCAATAAATTGTGAGGGTGGTTGGTTGTTGCCCTTCTTTCCTTTTTAAGGAAGGGAGGTGGATAAATGGCGTCTTAAGATGCGTAGAGAAAAGGAATCCTGGTCGTTAAAGAGGAAGAATGAAGCCGAAGATGCGTAAAGAGAGTGAATCTTGGTCGTCAAAGAGGAGGAATGAATCCCAAGATGCGAAAAGAAAGTGAATCTTGGTCGTCAAAGAGGGGGAATGAATCCCAAGATGCATAAGGAAAAGGAATCTTGGTCGTCAAAGAGAAGGAATAAAGCAGAAGATGGGTAAAGAAATTGAATCTTGGTCGTCAAAGAGGAAGAATGAATCCCAAGATGCGAAAAGAAAAGGAAACTTGGTCGTCAAAGAGGAAGAATGAATCCCAAGATGCGTAAAGAGATTGAAACTTGGTCGTCAAAGAGAAGGAATGAATCCCAAGATGCGAAAAGAAAAGGAATTTTGGTCGTCAAAGAGGGGGAATGAAGCCGAAGATGGGCAAAGAAAAGGAAACTTGGTCGTCAAAGAGGAGGAATGAAGTCCAAGAAGCAATTATCGTTGCATGAAATCAGGTTCAGTATTGGCATTGGTTGTTTTAATCGTCAAAGAGACAAGAAAAAAGTAACCGTCCAGCTCACGACCAAAGGAGAAATAACTGCAAACGGCACATATAATCGAGTGCTTATCGAATATTTGCAAAATGGACCAACACAAGTAGCGAAAAAACTATTAAAGAATGCAATAAAAAATAACCCGTATGTGGTTGATTATTTACTACAGAAAAAGAAACTCTCTCTATATAGCCCTGCTACATATAGTTTAGGAGACATCTAAGGGATAAATTCACAAAAAAGGAATGAAAAAATTTGAAGAAAAGTAAACAAAAAAAGCACCTGATTGCTATTTTAGGTAACAGGTGCTTTTTGTAAAATAAGAATTTATTTAAGTAAATCTGCCCCTTCAAACCATGCTGGTATCCCAGCAGTTAAAACAGCTGTAAGGTGACATTCTGCTAATTCTGCCTCTGTCGCACCGCATGATCTTGCGCCTTCTGTATGGATTCTGATACCTTCAGGGTAGCGTTCCGATGTGTTAATTCCAACCAACACTAGTTCTTTGAGTTTACGAGAAACTTTACCATCTGTTAAATTTACATTCCGTAAATTTGTGTAATGAAGAAGTGCATCTGGATGGTATTCTGCTAAATCTGTTACCCATTTTGGTTCGCTTCCGAACATCGAGCGATAATATTCTAAGCAGTCATTAAGATTCTTAAATTCATTTTTATTTACTGATTGAATTTCAGTTTCCTGATGATCCATAGAATAATCGTTTTCCTTCATGTAATTAGCTGCAAATGCGAGGGATTTAATCCCTTCTAACCATGTAGGTAAGCCACGTGAAAGAATACAAACAGAAAGTATTTCAGCTAATTCTTCAAGGGTTGCCCCAGCATCAACAGCACCTTGTGTATGATAAATCATGCTTCTTTCATAGCGTCTAGCTGCATTAATCCCTACTAGGATACATTCTTTTTCTTTTCTGGATAGTGCACCATCCTTCAAAATCCCATGACGAAGTTCAGTATAGGCTTCAAGGGCTTCGGGATTATAAGTGTTCATTTTAACAACCCAATCGGGTGCTTTTCCATATACCTTTGTAAAAAAATCAATGGCATTTGTCACTATATTTCACCTCTTTAAAATGATTTAAATGTAATTACTGTTTTCCCGGGAGCACGATCTAACGAATTTTGAAATCCTTCTTTTGCCCTATCATAAGGAAATACACCTGTTATTAATTTTTCGAATGGAAACTTTGGATTTGCTGCATATGAAACGGTTTTATGAAAGCTATCATTAGTGATACCGTAGCTTCCTTTAACTTGGATTTCCCCTCGAACAATTTGGTCCATTGGAAGGGAGAACTCGTTATTTGAAATTCCGACTAGAACGATTTCCCCACCCTTTTTTAGAACGGTGATTGCTGTTTTAGGTACGGAATGATGGCCGGAACTATCAAAAACAGCATCATAACCCAATGGAGTACATTCAAGAAGGTCATTGGTTCCCTCTTCTCCAAGAATAATAGTTTCATCTGCTCCAAGTTCTTTTGCCTTTTCTAATCTTTGTTCATCACCTGTTATCCCTGCAACCACAATTTTCTTAGCATTAAGACCAGAAAGAATGCTTACGATTGCTAGACCAATAGGTCCCGGTCCAAAAACGACTATTGATTTTTCTTCAATATTATCAATTTTTTCTACTGCCGTTACACCTACTGCAATGGCTTCAAGGATAGCTGCTACTTCATCGGAGGTATTGTCATCGATAAGAACAATATTTTTTTCGGGAACAATTAAAAATTCCGACATACCGCCATTTTTTCTAAACCCATATTGTAGCGATTGCGGTGGACGTTTTTGAACAAAAAACTCCCCAAAATCACAACGGTTTTCTTCCCCTCTTAAGCAAAATTCACATTGTCCGCACGGAATGTAGGGGTTTACAATGACTCTTTTACCTTTATTCGAGGAATCCGATCCCTCGCCTACCTCTACAACCGTTCCTGAAATTTCGTGCCCAAATACAAGTGGGTAGTCAATCCAATCATAGCCACCATGACCTGCATACATATGTAGGTCACTGCCACAAATCCCAACAGCCGATACTTTTACAATAACCTCGTTTTTACCAACATTACCCAGTTCCAATTCTTTAATCGAAATATCATATGGTTCTGCCGAATTTTTTACAATTGCTTTCATTAGTGAGCACTCCTTTTATTTATTGTGGACATTTTTTGAGGATTGTCGCAATACCTTGGCCTCCTGC
Source organism: Heyndrickxia sporothermodurans (assembly GCF_003055045.1). Lineage (NCBI taxonomy): Bacteria > Bacillati > Bacillota > Bacilli > Caryophanales > Bacillaceae > Heyndrickxia > Heyndrickxia sporothermodurans. The sequence goes on along the minus strand of NZ_NAZB01000015.1, from coordinate 80,031 downwards.
AGTACATAACGTTGCCAAACCGTATTCAGCACGTCTTTTTATCATCGCATGTATTAATGTTACACAGATGCGGGCACCGCTGTTTCCAATGGGATGGCCTAGTGCAATAGCTCCTCCATTTACATTTACTTTATCAATAGGAAGTTCAAGCTCTTTAATGACTGCCAATGACTGTGCCGCAAATGCTTCATTTAATTCTATTAAATCTATATCACTTAGTTGAAGATTAGCAGATTTTAGCGCCTTTTTTGAAGCCTCAACTGGTCCAATCCCCATTCTATCTGGGGCTACTCCTGCTACCCCTAGACTTATAATCTCAGCCAAAGGAGTTAAATGATATTGATTAACGATATCCTCTGAAACTACCAAAAGCATAGAAGCACCATCGTTTAAACCAGATGCATTTCCCGCGGTTACCGTCCCATTTTCTTTGAAAACAGTCTTCAAATTTGCTAGTTTTTCAAGACTGGTTTTTCGAGGATGTTCATCCACTTCGAATATAATGGAAGGTTTCTTTCTTTGTGGGACCTCTATAGGAATAATTTCATCCTTAAATTCCCCGGATTCAATAGCATTTGCCGCTTTTAATTGGCTATTCAATGCGAATTTATCTTGTTCTTCTCTACTTATAGAATAATCTTCAGCCAAATTTTCAGCTGTATATCCCATCGTTAATCTTCCGTACGGATCCTCAGGCTGTGAACCCGGTTGGCTTTCCTTATTAGGATCAAGTAATTCAGCGTTTCCTGCTCCATATCCATATCTAGCGTTTCTTAAGTAATAGGGTGCCGTACTCATACTTTCTACACCGCCAGCAATGACAACATCATTAAATCCACTTGCAATCGACATAAACGCATTTTGTATGGCTTGCATCCCTGATCCACATTGGCGATGAACCGTATATCCCGGTAATGATTCAGGGAGTTTTGCCTTTAGAAGCGAGTATCTTGCAATATTGGATTGATCCTGGCTTTGTTTTGCTTGACCGATAATAACCTCATCGATTTTCTCCACAGGCACAAGATTTTTCTTAATCAGGTCATGATAAAGAGGTAATAATAAATCGTCGGGAGTCATGTCCTTTAAAGTTCCTCCCATTTTTCCAACTGCCGTTCTTTGTGCACTGACAATATATACTTTACGACTCATCGTACTTGCAACTCCTTTATTATTTCAAAATCAAATTCCGTGTGTTGTTTTACTGTTTCAAGAGTAGTGTCAGGCATTAACTCAATTAATTGCCATACGTCATTTTTTCGCTCAAATACGGCAAGCTCTGTAATAATCATGTTGACTTTGCGATTTGAAGTGATTGGATAGGTACATTTTTTAACCAATTTGGATTCTCCATGTTTATTCGTGTGATTAGTAGTGACAATGACTTTTCTTGCTCCGACAAGTAAATCCATCGCTCCGCCAACACCCATAATATTTTTTCCTGGTATTGCCCAATTGGCGATAAGACCATCCTCGTCTACTTGCAATGCTCCTAAAATAGCGACATCAACATGAGATCCACGTATCATAGCAAATGAAGTAGCACTGTCAAAATAAGATGCACCAATATGTTCTCCGACAGGCAATTTACCGGCATTTACTCTCAACGGATCATATTCACTTTCATCAGGTAATTCCTTAACACCTAGTAGACCGTTTTCAGTATGAAAGTAAATGGATTCTGATTTAATGTATTTTGAAACTAATGTTGGAATCCCTATTCCGAGATTAACAACGGAATTTTCCTTTAATTCAGCAGCTGCACGCTTTGCAATTAGTTCTTTTGATGTTAATTGTGTTTTACTCATCTTGAAACAACCCCTTCCTTAGTTAAAATCTTTTCACTTAGAACAATCGCATCAACAAAAAGATGGGGTGTGACAATCTCTTCAGTAGAAAGATCACCGTTTTCAACAATTTCATCCACTTCAGCAATGACATATTTAGCTGCAGTTGCCATCATAGGATTGAAGTTGCGTCCGGTTTTATAGTAAGTTAGGTTACCAAGTTTATCAGATTTATAAGCCTTAATTAATGCAATGTCGGCTGTCAAGGCAGGTTCAAACAAATATCGCTCACCGTTAATTTCGCGAACCTCTTTATCTTTTCCTAATTCAGTGTCTACTCCTGTTCGAGTATAATAGCCTCCAATACCTGCACCACCTGCACGGATGGACTCGGAAAAGGTCCCTTGGGGAAGTAATTGTAAATCAATTAGCCCTTCATTGTAAGCATCTCCCACTTCTCTGTTACTTGTAAAATAGGAGCCAATCGCTCTTCTGATCTTTCCCTGTCTAAGAAGAATGCCAAGTCCTTTTCCCGGTTCCCCCAAATTATTGCTCATAATGGTTAACCCATCTGCATCATGGCGTGTAAGTTCATCAATTAATGTTAGAGGAGCACCAACTAATCCAAATCCTCCAACCATTAATGTTTGACCTGATTTTACTTGTTGAATAGCCGTCACGGCGTCAGTTATTTTAGTCATTATCCAATTTTCCCCTTTCTGTTATTTAAAAGATAAAAAAGCCCAGTCTACTCCAGAAAAGAATGTTCTTCTCTAGAAAGACTAGGCAATCTTAACTTAAATGGAAACTTTTGATTCCCACAATTAAGATTTTGGCTTCCTATTTACATATTATTATGTTGGTTATCTTACCATTCCTCAATTGCAACTGCACGAATTGGGGAACCTGTCATACCTTTTAAGTTCAGTGGTGTTCCAATAAAATAGAATCTATTTTTAGATAGCTTATCTAAGTGAACGATGTTTTCCATAATTAATATGTTTCTACCTAGTAATTTTAAATGGACATCTCTACGCATATTTTCGTTAATGTCTGCGTTTGGGAGATCTAAACCGATTGCTTTTATTTTATTTTCAACAACCCAGTCTCCCACAGTGCCATCTAAAGCCTTACAATCAAAATATCCATCTCCTTGCCATTCTCCTGCCCAGCAACGGAAGAAAACGATGTCTCCTTCTTTAATTTCTAACTCATTCTCCGTAACCCTTGCTTCAACCATTTCACGTGTTACAGGTTGGCTTGGGTCCTTATCGGATAGGTCAATTAATACAGCCTCTCCCATTGTGGCATCTAGTGGAATATCTTCAATAGTTAAACCGTCATCAAAAAAGTGATAAGGTGCGTCCATATGTGTTCCACCATGGTCGGACATCATAAATACCTTACTATTGAATCCTTCACATGGTGCGACATACCTTGCTTTAGATTTTGCTTTTGTTTCGTAATCCATTACCACCATTTTTGGATGGGATGGAAAGGAAACTAATCCGTCATATAACAAAACAGATAAATCAATAATTTTCATTAGAATAACCTCCGAATCTATCTATATATTTAGCCTAGATATCCCCAGGCTAGAACAGCTACGATATACACAATACCAATCCAGAACATGGAAACTACGGTGTATCCCATAACATCTTTAAGTTTTAATTTTGATAGTGCTAGGGCTGGTAAGATCCAGAAAGGTTGAACCAAATCATTCCAAGCGTTACCAAGCATTACAGACATCGATGTTTGCCCAAGAGATGCGCCTAATTCTTTTGCAGCGTCTATCATAAATGGCCCTTGGACAACCCAGTGTCCACCGGCTGATGGTGCAAAGAAGTTGATGACAAAGGAACTCACAAGTCCCCATAATGGAAGTGTAGCTGCACTTGACATATCGACAAACAATTTTGAGATTGTTGTAACTAGACCTGAAGCAGCCATGATCGCCATGATTCCTGCATAGAATGGATATTGAAGAATAATACCCGCAATGGTTTTAATCCCGTCGTTTAATTTAGCAACATAATTAGCCGGTGTACCCAAAAGAATGATACCTAAAAATAGAATAATGAAATTGATCATATTTAAATCAAGTGACTCACCGGAAACAAAATGATAGATCACATAGATGATCCCAACTAATCCGATTAGAAGGCTTAGTATACGGCTATTATTTAATTTGTTTGCGAACGTATCATTCGCAAGAACACTCTCAGCTGATGCTGCCACCTCTTTTTCAGCTTCAATAGATGGGTCATATTCAATGATATCTTCCGCATTTTTCGGATGAAGCCAAGCGTTTAGAAGAGGTAATGTAATAATAACTACTAAACTTGTAATAATCATAGGTAGTGAAAAAATTGTGTGTGATAATCCAACAACGCCCATTGCCTTTTCTAATGGGTGTCCTGGCGTAGAGATTAAAACAGGGATACTTGCTGAAATTCCTAGACCATACATTGTAAAACCACTGTATGCAGCGGCAATAATTAAAGGATAATGGACACCCTTAACTTTTGACGCTAGTTTCTTTGCCATTATTCCACCAATGACAAGTCCAAATCCCCAGTTAAGATAACTACCAATAGCACCAACTAATGTTGCGACAATGATGGCTGTTCTTGGTTTATGAACCTTATTAACAATTTTTGTTAGTAATTTATCAACGATTGGAGCGCTTGCCAGTACGTACCCCATTGCCAAAATGACCGCCATTTGAGTGGTGAAGGCAAGTAAATCCCAAAATCCATTTCCCCAGGCTTTTGTTGTAGATAGAAATCCTTTCCCCTCAACTACCATTGCTAGAATAATAGTTAATAAAGTTAACCCAATGGCAAAAACAAACGGATCCGGTAAATACTTACGCATTAAGTTTGTGAAAAATTTTGTCACCTTTGACATATCCCTACCCCCTTAAGATATTAACTTTTTGAATTCATCCAACGTTTGAGTTCAAGCAGTTGAGCGTTTTTTCTTTTTAATACGGATTCCGAAGGTTCATTCCATTTATAAAAACCTTCTCCTGCTTTGATTCCAAGTTCACCATTTTCAACCTTAGAAGCCAACAATTTAGATGGTGTACTACAATTTTCCAAATCTTTATATAGATAGGAAGCAATATCGTGATGGATATCTAATCCATTTAAATCTCGTTGTTCTAGTGGACCGGTAAATAATAATCTCATTCCAATGCTATACTGAACGACTGTATCTATATCTTCGGCTGATGCAACTTCGGACTCAAGAAGAGAGATCGCTTCTCGAGCTAGAGCATGTTGAATGCGATTTGCGATAAATCCAGGTATTTCTTTTTTCACTAATACCGGCTTTTTACCAACAGATTTTAGAACAGACATTACTTCATCAATTGTATCCTGTGAGGTACATTCACTCTTAACCACCTCTACTAACGGAATAATATCAGCAGGCATAAAGAAGTGAGTTCCTACAGCTCTTTGTGGGTAAGCTAAAACGCTTACAATTTCATTAATCGAGAGCCCTGATGTATTTGTAGCTATGATGACTTCACTGCTACAATAGGATTCTATTTGTTTAAAGACTTCATGCTTTAATGATAGTTTCTCAGGAACGGCTTCTATAATAAAATCCGCACCAGATATAGTAGAGATGTCACTTGAAACGGTTAATTGTTCCATCACTGGATTAATCATGTTTTTATCAAAAAGATCATAAAGTGAAAGTTGGGCTAATTGATCGGCTATTTTGACTTTGGCACGCTCCAAAGCATCTGGAAATGGATCAATCAAGTGAACGCTTATATTATTTTGTAAAAATAATTGAGCAATACCACTACCCATTGTTCCGGCACCAACAACGGTTACATTCTTTATTCCAGTTGGCAAATTATTCCCCCCCTAGTACAAAAAAAGGCATAAAAAATAGCTTTTCCCATAGAGAATAAAGGTAATAATACCTTATTTTCTAATGGAAAAGCTATGTTTCCTTAAGTGGATATGAAAGGGTCGCTTTCATAGGTTAAGAAAATGGCTTTTCGTACGAAAATACTTTATTAACACAATTTTTATTAATATATTTAGAATTTTATCAAGATAACGAATGACCTGTCAATATATTTTTGCTATTGGATTTTTTTGGAATGACGATCCATTTGTTCAACGTACCTCTGGTAGGCTGTTTTTAATGCAACGACAACAGAGTGGGTAGATGGTGCAAAATAATGTGCTTCTATACGTTTGATTAAGTCATCGATGCCATTAGACAAATCATAGCCTACTAGTAACCTCCGAAAGAAGTTTTGTGCCAAATCCGTAATTAAAGTAAATTCAGCATCTATAATAACATTAGAATTCATATTAATTTCCAAAACAATTCCGGAGTGTTTATATTGTTCAAACATTGCTGTCCCTTGAGGGGCCTTAGCATATCCCGTGACCAATACTGTATCAAGATCTACTAATTCTTTTCCCATTCGAAATCACCTCTATTTTATTTTAACTTATAAAGAATGTAATTGTAAGTCAAGGATTTTGATATGCTTTAGTAGATTAAGTCATAGTACTTTTCTTTGCGAGTCTATTTTTATGAGAAAGAATTCTTCTTCAATTTATACTGAATTTCTTCAGTTTAGTTTATAGTATAACGCAGACCGAGATATCCCTAAATGCTGTAGCGGAGGAACGAGCGTCCTAGATTAATAGTTAAAGAAGAACCGTCCCTTTGTTTTCGTCCCTATTTATCAAATCCTCCACTGTGAAAAATACTTTAAAAGGAAATCAACGAATATTTCAGTGACATCATCAAAAGGGGTATCTTTTAAGTGGATTAAATCATAATCCCGCTTAATGTAGGGCAGGTCAGATACCTTCTTTTCTAATAGAGTTCCTTTTTTTAGCTCCTTTTGAATGGCGGACCTTGGCAATATAGCTATACCCATTTTTTGTTCGACCATTCTTTTTACTACCTCAATATTATCCACTTCCATAATGACATTCTGCGGAAGGTGCAAACGGTCAAAAGCATTATGAATAAGAGTCCAATCAATGGATTGTTGATTATAAAGGATAAATTTCTCTACTGCTATTTCTTCCATTGAAATGTCATTTTTACATTGGAATGGGTGTTCAGGATAGACGGCTAAAATCATTTCATCATTAAATAAATGTACGGTATCTATTTTTGGATGTGTAACCGATCTGGTAATACCAAATTTTACTTGATGTTTTAATACCATATCTAAAACTTGAGGTGAATGCCCAGTAAGGAGGTTTATCTTGGTTTTTGGGAATTTATCGTGAAATTCTTTAATGACAAATGGCAAGAAATTGAAAGCTGCAATAAAAACCGCTGAAATCTCAATTTCTCCCTTTAATTCGGATTTTGTTCGTTCAACGGCTTGTTTTCCAGCTTGAAGATTTTGAAATACATTTTTAGCATAAGGAAGAAAGGCCTCTCCTTCTTTAGTCAAGGTTACATTGTTTCCCGCTCTATTAAATAATTTGCAGTTTAATGCAGATTCTAGTGATTTAATCCGTGTACTTACAGTTGGCTGGGTTGTATATAAAGATTCTCCCGCCTTGCTAAAACTTGATGTTACTGCAACAAAAAGGAATGCCTCAATTTGTTCGATATTCATCCTTATACTCCCCCCCTATAAAATTATTTTATAGCAATTATCGTAAATATTTATTGGATTTACAAAATAATTTGCCATTTAATTAAAATATATTTCAATTAAAAATATAAAAAATTGTTGGAATACTTCATGACTGATTCTATCATCATTATTTCAAGTGGTCCATTTAATCTAGAAGGAGGAATAGGAGAATGAGCATCGGATACGCAAATGGCAGATATGTTCAATTAGATGAAGCGGTAATTCCCATTGATGAAAGGGGACACCAATTTGGTGATGGTGTTTATGAGGTTATAAGAGCGTATAATGGAAAGCCTTTTATGTTAGATCAGCATATCCAACGGCTTATTAATAGTGCTAAAGCAATAAGATTGCCAATCGACCGAGATGAAAATGGCTATAAGTCCCCTGTTTTAGAAGCGATTCATAAATCGAAATTAAAGGATTGTGACATTTATCTGCAAATAACAAGAGGAATTGCTGCAAGAAAGCACTTATTTCCGGATGCACCTGTATCCACAACGATGACGGTGAAACCTATGCGAGTAATCGGGAATAATGTAAGGGAAGATGGTGTCAAGGCTATTTTACACGAAGATGAAAGGTGGAAAAATTGTTATATAAAATCGTTAAATCTTTTGCCTAATATCCTCGCAAAGCAAGCTGCTCATGATGTTGGCTGCTTCGAAGCGATTATGGTAAGGGATGGGAATGTTTCTGAGGGCACTAGTTCCAATGTTTATATCGTTAATGATAACGTAATTTATACAACACCGCTTTCCAAACAGATTTTACCCGGAATTACACGAATGGCTGTAAATGAGATTTCCCATTCTTTAGGTATTGATTTCGTTGAAAGATATTTTACTCCCGAAGAAATGCTCGAAGCCGATGAAGTTTTTATAACTAGCACCACTTCGGAAGTACTATCTATTTCGAATCTTGACGGAAAAAAGATTGGTAACGGAAAAGCGGGGAAAGTTGCATTGAAAATCTTTGAAAAATTCATGGAAAATGTTTCAATGTAAAAACACCAATTATGATGTAAAAAGGATGGGGAATTAAGCAACTTTGGAATAAAAAGGGTGTATTAGGATACGGAATATTCCCCTTTTTAATCAAAAAAATAATAATCTATTAAATTTTTTGTCAATTTAGGTTGAAATAGGTTGGAATATGTTGTAGGATTATTAAAAATAGACAGAACATTCGGAAGGTGGAGAAAATGGAAGCAACAGAATTGGTACAGGTATTTCGTGGGGATTTGGTTGAAAGCATTCATAAAGGACATATTGCGGTAGTCGATTATAAAGGGAGGCTTCATAAATATGAGGGGGATCCTTATCGGAAGGTATTTGCACGTTCCTCGATGAAACCACTACAGGCTATCCCTGTTGTTGAAACTGGTACCGCTGACCATTTTGAATTTGATGATGCTGATTTATCTCTCTGCTGTGCATCACACAATGCAGAAAAGCAACATACAGAACGCGTTCTATCCATATTAAAAAGAGCCGGATTGGATGACCATTCACTTAAATGTGGAACCCATCCATTACGCCGGGAAGATGTATTTAAGGAACTTATTCTTGAAGGAAAAGAGGTTACGCCACTTTATAATAATTGTTCGGGTAAGCACAGCGGCATGATTGCTACTGCAAAATATATGAATGAACCTGTCGAATCGTACTTTGAGCTAAGTCATCCAGTACAGCAGCGAATTCTGCATACCATTAGTGAAATGGCAGATTATCCGGTTAAGGATATCGAGCTTGGTGTAGATGGCTGTGGGGTTCCTGTCCATGCTTTACCGCTTGAACGCATTGCATATGCATATGCAAGGATGACAAGACCTGAAAGGTTAGATGAACAACGGGGATCTGCAGTGAAGCGAATTACATCTGCCATGATGTCTGCTCCTGAAATGGTTGGAGGTACGGATCGTTTTTGTACGAATTTCATGAGGGCTGTACAAGGAAAGATGTTTGGTAAGGCAGGTGCAGAAGCAGTTTACTGCATTGGAGATATTCAAACTGGCCTAGGTATTGCTATCAAAATAGAAGATGGTTTTGGGAGAGCTACAGAACCTGTAGCAGTAGAAGTATTGAGACAGTTAAATTTGCTAACAGATGAGGAATTATCAAAATTAGTGAATCATCATAAGCCAACTGTGCTTAATGCAAGGAAAAAGGTGGTAGGGGAACTCGTTCCAACCTTTACATTGAAAGATGGAAAGGAACTTTAAATAAATGGAGGAAAAAGATATGAGGAAAAAAGGGTTTGGAATCATTACTGCAATTATTTGTTTATCACTTATGCTTTTTGGATGTTCGAATTCTTCTAGTTCATCATCCGGGGATAAAGGAGCGGGTAAAATCGTTAAAAAGGAAGGAAAGGATATTACGGTTGCCGTTGCATCAAACTTTGTAAGTTTGGATCCACATGATTCAAATGATACATTAGGTCTTTCTGCCGAAAGAATGATGATGGAAGGTTTAGTAGGATTCGACAAAGAAATGAATATTGTCCCGGTTTTAGCAGAGAAGTATTCAATAAATAAAAATGCGACAGAATTGACCTTCAATCTTCGAAAAGATGTTAAATTCCAAGATGGAACCCCTTTTAATGCAGAAGCTGTGAAGGTGAACATCGATCGTTTATCAAATCCTGATAATCATCTTAAACGTTACAGTCTGTTTGAGTTAGTAAAAACAACAAATGTGGTGGATGAATATACAGTAAAAGTGACATTAAAGAAACCTTTCGGGGCGATGTTAAATAACTTTGCTCATCCATCATCTGCTATGATTTCGCCTGCTGCACTAAAGAAATATGGAAAGGATATTGCGCGGCATCCAGTTGGGACAGGCCCGTTTAAATTTGATGAATGGGATCAAAGTGATCACTTGAAACTTGTAAAGAACGAAGCTTATTGGAAAAAAGGGTATCCAAAAGTAGATTCTATCACGTTTAAACCTGTACCGGAAAATGGTTCACGTATAGCGATGTTACAAACAGGTGAAGCAGACTTTGCTTATCCTATTCCGACTGAACAAGTCAAATCAATTGATGGAAAAAATGGGATTGTTGTTGAAAATGATCCATCCATTATTGTTTATTATCTATCGATGAACACAATGAAAAAGCCATATGATGACGTTCGCATTCGTCAGGCAATGAATTATGCGATTAATAAAGATGCATTTATTAAAGTGGTCTGGAATGGATACGGGGAACCTGCATCATCAATAATCGCTCCAAAGGTAGGTTTTTATTCAAAGCAAGAACCTTATACATTTAATTTAGAAAAAGCAAAAGAATTAATGAAAGATGCTGGAGTTGAAAAAGGATTTACCGCCAAAATTTGGTTAGGTAATAGTTCCACTTCGATTAAGGCCGCTGAGTTCATCCAACAACAACTGGCACAAATTAACGTAAAAGTGGATGTAGTACCAATGGAGGCAGGAACGTTGTCTGAAAAACTTAATAGCCCTCAAAAACCTGAGGATGCAGAAGTTGAACTTTATTTTGGTGGATGGTCACCATCAACTGGTGATGCTGATTGGGGCATTCGTCCATTATTTGGAGGAAAAGATGCATTTCCACCACTTAATTACAATACCGCTTATTACAATAATGACAAAGTCAATGAAGCTTTGAAAGCTGCGTTACAAACATCGGATTCTAAGGTACGCGAAGATGCGTATAAACAGGCGCAAAAGCTTATTTGGGATGATGCACCATGGGTAACCCTAGCAGTACCGCAAAATCTAGCAGGTAAGAAAAATTACTTAGATGGAATTTACCTATTACCTGATGGATCATTAAGTGTCAATGATATAGAAATAAAACAATAATTATTCGGGGGGCCTCTAAGCGGATGTCAAAGTGAGGTTCCCCTCATTTTTACGAGAAGGTAGGTGTTATGATGGTTCGCTATCTTATTAAACGTTTATTAACTGTTATACCAATCCTATTTTTGGTATCGATCTTTATTTTTCTATTCGTTCATTTAATACCAGGTGATCCTGCCAGGTTGGTAGCTGGTCCTGATGCAAGTTTATCAGATATTGAACTTATCAGAAAAGATTTAGGATTAGACAAGTCATGGTTAGAACAGTATATCAATTTTATCACCAATATTTTCCACGGAGATCTTGGGTCGTCCTTAAAAACAAAACAGCCCGTGTTACATGAAATCGGAATCCGATTTATGCCTACATTTTGGTTAACATTATGGAGTATGGTATGGGCTGTTATTATTGGAATTATTATCGGTATCATTTCAGCGAAAAAGAGAAATAAATGGCCGGATTATGTAGGAATGTTCGGTGCCGTCTCGGGCATATCACTTCCTTCCTTTTGGTTAGGATTAATTCTTATTCAGTTTTTTTCGGTAAAATTGGGCTGGTTACCAACAGGAGGTCTTAAATCTTGGGAAAGTTACATTCTTCCTTCTTTAACATTGGGGACAAGTGTTGCAGCGGTCATCGCAAGATTCTCTCGTTCATCGATTATGGATGTTTTGAAGGAAGACTATATCCGAACCGGTCGTGCAAAAGGTCTAACGGAAGGAAAAGTGATAATAAGTCATGCATTGAAAAATGCGTTAATTCCTGTAGTGACGATGACGGGATTGCAGTTCGGTTTTTTACTAGGTGGATCGGTCGTTATTGAGACTGTATTCAGCTGGCCGGGTCTAGGTAGACTATTAATTGATTCTGTGAGTTTTCGAGATTACCCGGTTATTCAAGCTGAAATGCTATTATTTTCACTGGAATTTATTTTAATCAATTTAGTAGTGGATATACTTTATGGCTTTTTGAATCCGCAAATACGTTATTAGTAAAGGAGGCTTGGTGAAAAGATGCCTGAACTACAAGGAAATACGAGCATAAATCAACAAGTGGTGAATCCGTCTTTGGCAAAATCAAAGTCATCGCCATTTTCGGAGTTCTTAAGGAAGTTTAGGAAACAACGATTAGCTTTTATTTCGGCTATTTTTATCGGAATATTGATTGTGTTAGCGATTATTGGTCCATATATAGTTCCGTATAAAATTGCGGAACCTGACTACAATCATGTACTTGAAGGATCATCTTTTAAACACTGGCTTGGAACGGACCCTTATGGTCGTGATATTTTCAGCAGAATTATTGCAGGGACAAGAATCTCATTATTTGTAGGATTATTCTCAGTATTTTTAGGGGCTATCATTGGAACGGTATTGGGGTTGATCAGTGGGTATTATGGGAAATGGATTGACGGAATCATTATGAGATTTTGCGATTTATTATTCGCCTTTCCGGGGATTCTGTTAGCGATTGGGATTATCGCTATACTAGGGCCGGGACTTGAAAACGTCGTAATAGCTGTAGCGATATTTGGTATCCCTACTTTTGCGAGGATTGTACGATCCAGTACTTTAGCGATTAAATCAACCTTATATGTTGAAGCTACTCGATCAATAGGTGCAAAACCACGCCGTATTATTTGGAAGCATATTTTTCCCGGAACGGTTACCAGCATTGTGGTTAACTTTTCGATGAAGATCGGAAGCGCGATTTTGACAGCTGCGTCTTTAAGTTTCTTAGGACTTGGTGCACAACCGCCATCACCTGAATGGGGTGCGATGCTTAGTGGAGGTCGTGATTATTTAACGATGGCCCCGCATATTACCTTATATCCTGGTATTGCCATTTTCTTAACGGTACTAGCCTTTAATTTATTAGGTGACGGTCTACGTGATGCGCTTGATCCTAAGATAAAGGATTAATGAAAGGGGGTTTAAGAGATGGGAGCAGAACTACTAAAGATTTCGGATTTAAAGACACATTTTTTTAGTGAAAAAGGTGTGGTTAAAGCGGTGGATGGGGTCACCATTACCGTGAATAAAGGGGAAACCGTAGGGATTGTTGGAGAATCCGGTTGTGGGAAAAGTGTTACTTCCTTATCTATTATGCGTCTATTGAAGGATACACCGGGGAAAATTGTAGATGGTGAAATATCCTTCGAAGGAAAAGACTTGATTGGATTATCGGAAAAAGCTATGCGCTCGATCCGTGGTAATGAGATTGCGATGATCTTCCAGGAACCGATGACATCATTAAACCCTGTTTATAAGATTGGGAGACAATTAGTCGAATCCATCCGTTTACACATGAAAAAAGATGCACATGCAGCAAAAGAACATGCTATAAAAATGTTAGAGCTTGTTGGGATTCCACGAGCACGGGAAATTATGAAGGAATATCCGCATCAGCTATCGGGCGGAATGCGTCAGCGTGTTATGATTGCGATGGCCATGTCCTGTAATCCGAAGCTTCTAATCGCAGATGAGCCAACAACTGCCTTAGATGTAACCATTCAAGCGCAGATATTGGATTTGATGAGAAAATTACGTGAAGAAAGTGATTCTTCTATTCTATTAATCACACATGACCTTGGTGTGGTTGCCGAAATGTGTGACCGCGTGGTTATTATGTATGCCGGAAAAGTGGTAGAGGAATCCGATGTGAATACAATTTTTGAAAATCCTAAACATCCCTATACGAGAGGTTTATTAGGGTCTATTCCAAAATTAGGCATGAAGATTGATCGCCTTCAATCTATCGCAGGTAATGTCCCCGCTCCGGAAGAAATGCCGAAAGGGTGTAAGTTTGCCCCTAGATGTCCATTCGCAATGGATAAGTGCAGGGAAAAGGAACCACAGTTGCGAAAGGTAAATGAAAATCATACAACGAGATGCTGGCTTAATGAGAAGGAGGAGGCATAAATGAGCGCTTTAGTTGAGGTGAAAAATTTAAAAAAACATTTTCCCGTCAATAAGGGATTCTTTTCAAAGAAGTCATCTGTGGTCAAAGCAGTGGATGGTTTATCATTTACGATTGAGAAAGGTGAAACTTTAGGTCTTGTTGGTGAAAGTGGCTGTGGAAAGTCTACAACAGGTAGAATGATTATGCGTCTAATTGACCCAACGGATGGACAAGTGTTTTTCAATGGTGAAGATATTACTTTAATGTCCGAGGATAAATTACGTTCGTTTCGAAAGGATTTTCAAATGATATTTCAAGATCCTTATGCCTCATTAAATCCTCGGATGAAGGTTGGAGATATTATTGAGGAACCACTGATTGTTCATGGAGTGGAGAAGGAACAACGCAAACAAAGAGTGGAATCCTTATTAGAAATTGTCGGATTAACGCCATATCATGCTGATCGATTTCCTCATCAATTTAGCGGAGGTCAAAGACAAAGAATAGGAATTGCACGCGCTTTAGCTGTAAACCCGCAATTAATTGTTGCAGATGAACCGGTTTCCGCATTAGATGTTTCGATACAATCACAAATTTTAAATCTATTAAAAGACTTGCAGCAACAATTTGAACTAACCTATTTATTTATTTCCCATGATTTAAGTGTGGTGGAACATATAAGTGACCGGGTGGGTGTGATGTATTTAGGTAGATTGGTTGAAATGGCAGATAAAGAAGTGTTGTTTAAGGATCCACTTCATCCGTATACGAAGGCTTTATTGTCCGCCGTTCCGATTCCAAATCCAAAGGCAAAAAGGGAAAGAATTATGCTGACGGGGGATTTGCCGAGCCCTTCCAACCCACCAACAGGCTGTACTTTTCACACACGTTGTCCATTTGCAACCGAGCAATGTAAGACGGAGGTTCCTGAGTGGAAAGAAATAGGTGAAAAACACTATGTTTCCTGCCATTTATATTAGATAATAGGAAATAGATAGGATAAATGGTAGGACGGTGTGTTTATATGGCAGAAGCAAAATTGCATCTTATTTCGATAGAGGAAAAATATCTTGCAACCATTACCAGGCAATTAAAAGAAGTATTTCGTAATTTAATCCATCTTTCTCCAACTACGATTAAAGATTTGCAAAATAATACGATAGACCCCGGGGATGTGGTGATTTTATCAAGTGATATCCTTTTTGGCTTTGCTTCACAATTTATCCCCGAGGGTTGTCCATGTATTATTGCCAAAAGGGAAATCAATTATGGGAATATGAAGGAAGTTATTGACTTACCGCCTGGTAGAAACATTTTAGTTGTGAATGATAATTGGAATAATACGAAAGAAACCGTAGAATCGCTAAGAGAAACGTTTTTTGAGCATAACTATTTTCCCTATGATCCAACGAAACCTTTTCCATCCGCTATTGATTATATTATTACACCAGATGAGGTAGACCTTTTACCGAAAGGATTGGGGAAGGTTATCGATATTGGGATGCGTCTTTTGGATATAGAGGTATTTTTCGAGGTGAAGAAACTGCTTTCATTGGAAATTGAATCTTCCACTTTATATAAACGATATACAAAATCGTTAATTTTATTATCCAAGGACCACACTTTTGACGAATCAAATGATAACAAGAAAATTATTAAAGACGTACGTGAGGTTGCGGGTTATCATTTTTCTGATATGATCGCGGGTAGTTCATTAATGAAGGAACCAATAAGACAAGCAATGACTTTTTCAAAAATAAGTGACCCGATTTTTTTATACGGGGAAGCGGGAACAGGTAAAAATATGATGGCACAAGCCATACACAATGATTCCCAGTACAAACACGGACCTTTTGTCGTTTATCATTGCGGTTTTCGTACCCATGATGTTCTAGAACGGGAGTTATTTGGGATTGAAAATGGTCATGATGTAAAAATGGGATTAATTGAGAGAGCTCATGGTGGTACGCTTTATATAACGGCAATTAATGAGCTCCCGGTGTTTTTGCAGAAACGTTTGGTAGAAGTCATTGAAACGAAAAAAATAATGCGGGTGAAGGGAACTAGCTATGTTTCGGTCGATGTAAGAATCATCATGAGTAGTATTTATTCCCTTGATAAACTATTAAATGAAGGATTCATCGATCAAGAATTAGCTTATTTACTCTCACGCTCAGCAGTGCATATGCCCAGTTTATCTGAAAGAAAAGAGGATATAGAAGATTTAATCGAAAATATAAAAAAAAGATTGCATCGAGAGGATTTAACATTTACCCCTAGGGTGATGGAACGATTAAAAAATTATCGTTGGAAAGAGAATGTAAAAGAATTATATAATACGATATCCTATTTGTCTTTTTTGGATAAACCAATAATTGATATTCAAATGCTTCCCTTATATCTACAAGGGGATAAAGAATCTTTTAATCAAGTGCTTTCGTCTCAAGAAATTCAAGTGGATAAAATCATTGAAGAAATTGAGGAGCATGGATTTATAGAAGAAAGTACAGCCATTTTAAAGGCGTTCCATGAAGGAAAACGAAAACGGGAATCATACGGTCGTTTGAAGTTAATGGACATATTATTAAAAAAAGAAATAAGGTTAACGGAACAACAATTGCGTATGAGATTAGAAGTACTTCAGGATTTGGGGCTATTAAATGTTCGAAAAGGAAGAGCAGGAACAACCATTTCAAAACTTGGAGAACAATTCTTGGAGTGCATTGGAAAGGGAGATGAAAGTGAAACTATATATTTCGGCAGATATTGAAGGAGTTGCTGGGGTTGTACATAGTGAACACACCACCCGTGATGGGAGGGAGCATGACCGTGCAAGAATGCTAATGACTGAAGAAGTTAATGCATGTATTCGTGGTGCCGTTGCAGCGGGTGCAAATGAAATCGTTGTCAATGATTCCCATGGTACAATGAGAAACATTATTCCTGAACTTCTTCATACAGAAGCTTCATTAATTTCAGGTTCACCGAAGAAACTGGCGATGGTGGAGGGGCTTGATGAAACCTTTGATGCGGCAGTATTTATAGGCTATCATACAAAAAAAGGTGATTTCGGCCTACTTAATCATACCTTTAGTGGAAAAGTGGTTCGCTCTATTAAAGTGAATGGAATTGAATATGGGGAATTTGGTTTGAATGCTTTAGTTGCTGGCCATTTTAATGTACCTGTTATTTGTGTTTCCGGTTGTGACCGATTGGAAAAGGAAGTACGGGAACTTATCCCGGAAGTATACTTTGCTACGGTTAAGCAAACGATTAATCAATTTACTGCTAGAAGTATTCATCCGAAGAAAGCGCAGGAGCTAATTGAGAGGCAAACAAAGGAAGGGTGGATGAATAGAGGAAATATCCCTCTATTTTCTATAGATGGTCCCGTCACTGTTGAAATGTCATTTAATACAACAGGATTCGCAGAAAATGCTGCTATATTACCGATTGTGGATCAAATAGATCCATCTACCGTTACCTTTAATGCTTCTAATATAATAGAAGGTTACCGTTATATTCGTAGTTTAATTATGATAGCAAATTAATCAAGAATACAGTAAATGTATTCTTTGCAGTGCTTGCTACGGCTATTGCACAGCAAGCAAGCATAAAAAACGACAAAGAAGAACCACCCGGGCGAAAAAAACGAAAGGGTGGTTCTTCACGTTAGTAAGTTAACTTGAACATACCTATCTGTAAAAAGTAGTTACAAGTTTTCAAACCGAGGAGTTTCCAATAGAAGCGAGGTGGACAAATGGGCGTAAAGAAAAGGAATCTTTGTCGTTAAAGAGAAGGAATGAATCTCAAGATGGGTTAAGAAAAGGAATCTTGGTCGTTAAAGAGGAGGAATGAATCCCAAGATGGGTTAAGAAAAGGAATCTTGGTCGTCAAAGAGGAGGAATGAATCCCAAGATGCGAAAAGAGAGTGAATCTTGGTCGTCAAAGAGGAAGAATGAAGCCGAAGATGCGTAAAGAAAGTGAATCTTGGTCATCAAAGAAAAGGAATGAAGCCGAAGATGCGTAAAGAGAGTGAATCTTGGTCGTCAAAGAGGAGGAATGAATCCCAAGATGCGAAAAGAAAGTGAATCTTGGTCGTCAAAGAGGGGGAATGAAGCCGAAGATGGGCAAAGAAAAGGAAACTTGGTCGTCAAAGAGAAGGAATGAATCCCAAGATGCGTAAAGAAAGTGAAACTTGGTCGTCAAAGAGAAGGAATGAATCCCAAGATGCGAAAAGAAAAGGAATTTTGGTCGTCAAAGAGGAAGAATGAATCCCAAGATGCGTAAAGAAAAGGAAACTTGGTCGGTGATTTTCTACTGCTTCAAAAATTGGGTGTCCTTTTGAAAAATATTATTAGGGTGTTTAAACATTATCCGCTCATAATAATCCGTCATTACTCGACCTAATAAAAGAATTGTGCTGAAAGTAAAACGGTTATTAGTATTCGGTAGCCTCAATGAATTCAAAATTCCCCATATTTTACCTTTTGTTAATTTTGAATTCTCTTTACCTTTCACCAATTTTACCAACTTCCTTCCCACCCCTCCCATAAAATGATAGATTAATAATTATACTATTATTAATACTTTGATAAAAAGGTGGTTGCGATGGACTGGAGATTATTCGAAGAGAAACTAAGTAAACGAATGGAAGCTGATCATATCCCGGGAGCGGCTATTGCTGTCAGCAAAAATGGAGAAGTAATTTATCAGAAAGGATTTGGAGTAAAAGATCTGGAGTCCATGGAATTAGTAACGCCAAAGACGATTTTTGGCATTGCTTCTGTTACAAAATCTTTTACTGCACTCGCGATTATGAAACTAGAAGAAGCAGGAAAACTGTCTATTGATGATCCAGTCATTAAGTACTTGCCTGAATTTCGGATTTCAAACATTGACTCGATGGAATCGATTAAAATCCATCATTTATTAACTCATACAACAGGTCTAGCACCGATTAGACGAAGAGAAGAACTGAATAAATTCCATGAACACTTAACCTATTTAGCTGAAAATGAACATTCTTTATTAGGTAAGCCGGGAGAATATTTGAGCTATTGCAATGATACATTTTTATTACTAGGTGCCATTATTGAGCGACTGACAGGTCGTATATATAGAAGATATATAACAGAAGAACTGTTAAACCCGCTGCATATGAATCGTTCCACATTTAGTATTGAAGAAATTAATAAAATGGACGATGTATCGAGCCCTTATGTTTATTATCAAGAAACAGAACAATTTGAGAAGCAAAATTGGCCCGCCTTAGGAAATTATGAAGTAGGTGGTGGCATCCGCTCGAATGTACTGGACTTACTAAAATACGGTGAACTTTATGTCAACCAAGGCCTAATTGATAAAGACACATTCATATCTAAGAAACAATTAGAAAAAATGCAAAATCCATATTTTCAAATAAACCGAAATTCGTATTATGGCTATGCATTGCAAGTCACACTAGATTATCACGGGTTTACATTGGTCGATCATGGCGGTGGTCAACCGGGTGTATCCTCTAATTTTGGCTTTATTCCTGAACAAAAACTTGTGGTTGCCGTTTTAACAAATGCATCAGACGTACCCGCAAAAGATATATGGTTAGAGGTTGTGAATACGGCATTAGGGCTCCCTATAGAAGGAAAATACAGCCATCTCGAACCAACCGTCGAATTACCTGATGCACGAAAAAAACAATTTGTCGGCACCTATCAGTCAGAGGAAGGAACATCTATCCAGATTTTACTTAAAGGCAGCGTTTTACAAGCAAAAATTGATAACCAAGTATTTACGTTAAGAGCATGTGACAAAACAACACTTGTCATAATGAAAACGGAAAAGCAGATTCGCTTTTATTTTAATCAAAATGAAGAACCTTGGGCGGCTTTTTTTGGGTTAAGAATGCTGTTAAAAACGTCCGGAAATTGAAGATTTGGAGAAAGGGACTTAGAAATTTTGAAAAAGGGGAATAGTTGGATTCGCTTGATTTCTAGTGAGAGCGGTGTATTTTCTGATAAAAAACGACAAAGAAGAACCGCCTCATCGGCGAAAACGAAAGGGAGGCCTTCTCGTAATTAATTTTTAACTGAATATGCGGTCTTATGATAGGTAGTTACAAGTTTTCAAACCAGGGAGTTCTGAGCTCCTTGGTTTATTTTGTTTATAAGGAATTTGCCTTGCTCTTTATCGTTATTCCTACTCTTTATTTTTCTGTTTGGATTAATTCATTTGTTGGACTGAAATATTCGCAATTCAACCTCTTAAAATCTTTTTTATCCCATGTTAAAACAGGTAGGTTCCTTGAAGATTTAACACTTAATAAAGCATTCGTAAAATCTATGTTTTTTCGGCTTATAACTAGTAAGTAGCTGCCACTATCCCGATGTTGCTTAAAATGGATTGCCATTCTTCTTGATTCGCTAAATAGGTATGAACCGGTTTGTTGATGTCTTCTGTATATTCCGTAATCCATATTCCTTTTTTAGAGGGTAGAAAGAATAGAATATTTTCTAAGTACATTTCGTTTTTCACGGAGAGGATAGCAAAATTGGATATATTAAATAATGTCCAATGAAATGTGTGTAAATCATTTAAAAATAGGTTATAGCTATCTTCTTCTTGCTGTGTAAACCTAGAGTCTTTACGGATGATATCAACTTTGTCTGGGTTGCTTAATAAATCAAATGCCTTATCAGTTAAGTAAAAATGTTGTTTGCCACCAAACTGTTCATAGGAAATTGCGTAATACTGTTCAATTATCTCCCCTATTTCGGAAGCATCAATTAGTGCGAATTCATGGATAATATCTCGATCAATTAAATGGAATAACCATTCATTATTTTCATAGTGATGGATCATTAAGACTGACTTTTGAGGGGCATTCGAGCATCTAATCATTCGTTTCGATCCTACATATTTATCAATAAATCGTTTCAGTTTCTCATTCAAAGGGAATTCTCCACGCATATCTCGATCAGGGTCCCATATTTGTTTCATAATGAGTTGATTTGTTGTGGCTTCGAATATTGCATTCAATTCTTTTTCTGTTTTATTGGAGGTGAATACCGTAGCAATTCCTTTTGCAATCTCCTGGTGACCCGCAACATTGACCATTAGTGCTAGTTCTTCTGTTGTGCAGGTTAATAAATGATCCATTTTTTCATCATCCTTTTCAGTTTGACTTTTCCAACCATTCTTAAAGAAATATTGCTTTCAAGCCGCCATATACAATGTAATAGACAATGATAGAAATAATACCTTGAAGAATTAAGGCAAACAATAAAAGTAACTTTCTAGTAAACCAATTATATTTCATTAGTTTTTTATTAATATAATATCCACTGCTAATGGTCACAATCATAAATGCGTTTGTGACTTTTTGAAAAATAGTATTAGGGTGTTCAAACGTTCCCCACTCATAATAATCCGTCATTACTCGGCCTAATAAAAGAATTGTACAACCGTAAGTAAATTGTGCTGAAAGTAAAACGGTTATTAGTATTCGGATCGCTTCAATGATTTCCATATTCACGGATTTCCCCTTCTTTTAACCTAGTATCCTCTTTACCTATTATAATTTTTTAGTAATCAGTTAAACCAGCTTACAATAGATTTTTTGACATCTTTTCCAAAATCAACGACATGATCTTTTTACCTTTTAGGAAACTTTTCCTATCTCCTTCCCTTTACTTTAATCCAACGAAATACCTACCATCCTTTTTCCCTATTTTATCTTCACTTTTCATATTGTAAAATTTTAGAAGGTAATAATATGAAGGATATGGAATGGGGAAATTCCCCTATTGGCCAATTTTAAAAATCTAGTTTAATACGACAGGGGGGGTTCCGTGGATGTAAAATATATCCCAACAGACTGGGAAAAAATGAAGGATAGAATCGGTGATTTAATTGGATTAGGTCGTTATGGAAAAGGGATGATCGATGAACTCAAAGCTATTACAGACAATTTAGAAGATGCCGAATCAGATATTGCAAGCCTTGACAGCGATGGGGTCATTTCCTTTCATCACACAAGTCAAAAGGATAAATTTCAACAATTATACGAAGACTTTGAAGTGCTTCATCGCTTTACTGGAAAAGTTGGGGATATCGTCGACCGTACGATTGATCAACCATTCTATGAAGATATCGATGCATTTGTCGAAGCGATGAGGGATTTAACCCCGTCCAATTACACGACGAAAAATCGGATTGGTGCGACAGAAGTAAAGGTTGTCTACGCGGGTTACGGACAGCAACAGACCTTCGAAGTTCCAAAAACAGAGGTAAGTATCGATGACATATTTAACGGAGATAATCACTATGCCAAACAGATGAAGCTTGAATATGAGGCTTGGAAAGAGCTAAATCCGGATCAGGATTTTTCACAAAAAGAGTATCAACTCGCAGCTGTAAATACCCACGCTTTTGAATATGAATCGATTCGAAACCATCAAGAAAGCAAGGAATTCTGGGGACAAATTGCCGCACTCGTCGTCATCGTCGGTGTATCATTAGTCTGCCCGCCTGCCGGAATCGCCTTAGGAGCTGCTTATGGAACATTCGAATTAAGCTCGGCCGTTTCGGGAAAGGATTGGATATCAGGTCGAGAGCTAGGTACCGGAGAACGAGTCTTCCGTGGACTATTAAGCCCGTTGGACATTATCCCTGGAGTGAGCAGTGTCGCAAAATTCAGTGGTACAGTAAAGTTTGCTCACCTTGGAGATATAGGGATATCATCCGTTAAAACGGGAATAAAAAACAGTGTCAATAATGGAATGACTCAGGTTAGAAATCTAGTTGAAACAGCCGGAAAGGCGTCTACCACTCGCTTAAAAAGTGCCGCCTCCATGATAAAAGATGTACCAAATAAGCTGAAAAATAAGTTAATAGACGATACAATAGAAGTAGGAAGATTCATAGATTCAACTGTCACACATACGAAAAATATCTTCTCGACCCGAAAACCATTGGACCTCGCTATGGAGGGATTCGGCAATACTGGAAGTGTTCGAATACCTGTGGAGAATACGCATGCGGCTGAGAATTATTTTGCTGCAAAGCTTGGTAGGGGGAATGGGGTTAGTGGTGGTAGTAAGGGTACGGATAATTATAGGCAAATAGACTTTACAAGAGGTTTTGACGTAGACCCTAAATACAGTACTTATGAACAAAGGGTAAAAACTACCCCTGTTAACAAAGGTGAATGGAGTAACGAACGAGCAGAATCGTTATTTATCTCCGATAAGACCGGTGAAATAAAAAAATACCTTGATGAAGCTGGTGTTGATGGAGTTGAGTATAAAAACGGAATGCCAGACTTTTCTCCATTTTCCAAAGGTGAAATTAAATTAGAAAATATGACTAATGATAGAAAATCAAACTTTTCGACTGCTGATGAAGAATTGGCTAAAAAGTGGAGTACACCAGAACAAAAATGGACAGCAGAAGATATAGCTGATTGGCGAGAAGATAATAAATATACTTGGCATGAACTTAACGACTTGGAAACAATACAATTGGTGCCAAGTAAAATCAATAGTGTTTTTAAACATTTGGGTGGAGTTGGAGAATATAATATAAAAGTTAAGTTAGGAGAGTAATTAGGATGGCTATAATCAATGATGAATTATTTGGAAAGCTTGAATATAAAAACAATTTTTGGAGAGGAAAAACAACCATTAGAATGTTTGATTTGGAAAGAGAAATACTTTTAAGTGTTGATGCACATGAAAACGCTGATTTTTCAAATGTGCAAAGAGAAGCATTTATTAACTTTAATCAAGAAATGAATAACATAATACATGAGGCTGAAAAGCAAGTCTACGATTACTATATTGAGAACTATGAAGAGTATAGAGAGATGTTAGGTAATGAATCAGAAGCAGATAAATTTGCACCAAAGATTGATTCTATCTCAGATTTAAAAGGAATAGTAAAGCCAGTTGAATTAATTGTAAGAAGAGTAAGAAAGAATGGAAAAAGAAGATTAGGTTTACTTTGTGATGTTTCCTGGGATATTGACAATGGGATGGGAATAAAAATCGAAGATGAAATGGTAGAAGAAGTAGGTTATCAAGATATTGTATTATAACTTTCGAAATATTCTGGACGATAAAGTTGACCTTGAATGGAAGTGAGTTCCTTCAAGGTTTTTTCCATAATTAATAGATGAGAGGTAATTTAAAAAGACTGTATGAAATTCATAACTCATGAAGGTTGTACCATCATGGAGTATCGGTTTAATACTTGGATAGTAAAAAAAGTATGATAATTAGGCGAGATGACATTTTACATGGCAGGGGTAGTTATGACAGGGAATGGCTAAAAAACTAACGAGAATGACAAAGCTCGTGGCGATAAAAGGTAGGTTACGTAAGAAGGTAACTAGTTTAGCGTCAAGGCAGACAAAAATTGGGTTGTGTTTTTACAAGAGACGGTTGTATAATACTCGCTATTCGTTTAAAAAGCGTTACACAAATTACAATTTATGTAACGGGAGGGTGAAAAGTTGAACGTTGTTGGGTATATACGAGTCTCCACTCAAGGGCAGGCAAGAGATGGATATAGCTTGAAATATCAAGAAGAGGAAATTAAAGCATATTGTAAGGAACAAGGCTTAAACTTGATTCATATTTTTAGAGACGAAGGAATTAGTGGCGCAAAACTAAATGAAGAAGCATTAGAAATTGACAGGGTGGGCTTACAGGAGATGTTGGCTCACCTTTCGTCTGTCCAAATTGATTATGTGGTGGTGCTCAACACAAGCCGATTATGGCGGTCAGATATTGTGAAGGTGCTGATTCAACGAGAGCTGAAAAAATATGGTTGTGACATTAAAAGTATTGAACAACCCTTTTACAGTATCCATAAGAAAGACCCTAACGACTTTTTGGTGAATGGCTTAATGGAATTGTTAGACCAATACCAACGGCTTGAGATAGCACTAAAACTAACGAAAGGCAGAAATAAAAAGGCGAAGGAAGGTGGATATGCAGGGGGAAGGGCAACATTTGGCTATACAAAGCTAAAGGGTGAAAAGGAATTAAAGATACATAACGAGCATGCAGAAGTAGTAAAACGGTTATTTGAGTTAAAAGAGCTACATAAGAAATGGTCACTGTCTAGGTTGGCAGAAGCATTGAATGAAGAAGGGTATCAAACAACGCAAGGGAAAGCATTTACGAAAGTACAAGTGAAGCGAATATTAGACCGAGAAAGTTTTTATCAAGGGATCTATACCTACGGACAAATACAAGCAAATGGCAAACATGAAGCAATAATTTAAAAGGTTACTTAAAAAAGGGACTCATTTTCTTATAAATTCTTCTGTAAGGTTGAAAATGGATAGGCTTTCGTACCAATGCGCACCGATAGGTGAACGCTCGAACTAAGGTTGCCGGCATTTTCATTCAATAATTGACAACTGAATAGGAGGATGAACGATGCATGAAAAGCAGAAACATATTTATGTGGGTGTAGACTTGCATAAACAGCACCATGTGGCAGTGATTATTAATTGTTGGCAGGAAAAACTAGATGAAATAAAGGTTGAAAATAAACCGTCCGCTTTCTCAACATTTTTACTAGATATTGATAAACTGACAGAAGAAGGGTTGACACCTGTATTTGGTTTAGAAGATGTGGGCGGTTACGGTCGAGCACTGGCACAATATCTAACGGACCATGGACAAGTTGTAAAAGAGGTTAACCCAGCACTTTCGTACGCTGAACGAAAAAGCCATGTGACCGTACAAAAAAGTGATAGCTGGGATGCGGAATGTGTGGCTAGAATATTGGTAAGACAACTTAGCCAATTGCCTGACGCTAAACCACATGATTTATTTTGGTCGATACAACAATTGGTCACTAGAAGAAATGCATTGGTGAAAGCTCAAGGTGCTTTAAAAAACCAACTGCATATTCAATTGAGCCATCATTATCCAAGCTATAAGAAGTTTTTCTCCGAGGTGGATGGGAAAACAGCTTTAGCATTTTGGGAACGATACCCATCACCGTCTTGTTTAGAAGGTGTGAGTATAAAACAATTGACCACCTTCTTATTAGAAGTGAGCCATAATACTTGTTCGGTGAAAAAAGCGAATGAAATATTGAAGCTAGTAATAGAAGATGGGAACACAACAAAAGAACATCAAGAAACGCGAGACTTTCTAGTAAGAAGCATCGTTCGAGACATCACGTTTAAAAAGAAGGAAATGAACTATGTGGAAGGCGAATTAAAAGAGTTAATGAGCTTACTAGACTTTCAACTAGACTCCATGCCAGGCATTGACCTCGTAACAGCTTCCGCTTTAATTGCGGAGATTGGTGACGTTAGACGTTTTCCAAATGCCAACAAATTGGCACGATTTGCGGGGATTGCGCCTGTTTACTTTGGGTCTGGTGGGAAAGGCAAGGAACAAAAAAGTAAACAGGGAAATCGGGCGCTACACGCTTTATTTTACAACCTCGCAGTACAACAAGTGCAAGTAGCAAAGGGAAGTAAATTGCCACGAAATCCAGTGTTCCACGCTTATTACCAACGTAAGCTGAAAGAAGGCAAAACAAAGGGACAAGCATTGGTGTGCATTATGAGAAGGCTTGTGAACATTGTTTATGGCATGATGAAACATAAAACAGCCTACGAATTGCCGATAGAGCAAGAAAAGAAGTAGTTTAATAGTATGGTAAATGGCTGACTTTTTTATTTTTAGCTTTTAAGATTACAACATAGGGTACGGGTAAAGGTAAGGGAGTTAGTGAAACTAATTTAAGAAATATTGATGATTTTATAAATGGCAATAAGAAATTTGATGAAGTCATTGAAGACTATGCAAAAGTATATAAAGAACATGTCGATTTAAACAAACCTTGGTCTTGGGATGATACTATTCCTGGTGGCGATAGCTTGTCTTCCGCTCAAAAAAGAAAGATAAAAGAAATGGCTATAGAAAAAGGACATATTCCTGAAATAAAGGTTACAAAAGCAGATGGTATGAGGTATGGATTTGCCGACTTTGCAAGTGCGGGTGTTGTAGAAGAAACTGTTCAGCTACCAGAGGAATTTTGGAGATTATCAGATAAAGAACAGTTTAAGTGGTTAGATGAACAAATAGGTGGTGCAAGAAAAGGAATGACATGGCATCATACAGAGGTTCCGGGTAAAATGGAGCTAGTCCCCTTTGGTATTCATAATATCACACCACATAATGGTGGAAGGACAAAAGGTATGTGGGCCGATGCTCCAAGATAATAATATTGAGGTGGTATAGAAATGGAATTTAAGGATGGATCAATAATTTATCCCTTACCAGATGATACTTTGCTTTCTGAAAAGGAAGGTAAGTGGAGAATAAATTTACCAGAGACGTATAAAGAATTTATAAAAAAATATAATGGTGGTACTCCTATAAAGGATAGTTTTAAGTATAATAACCATATCTATGCGATTGATAGGTTTTTATGTATTTTAAAAGTAACCGGGGAAAGAGACGATGAGTATTATGATATAGGAGTAGTTAGAACACAATTAGACGAAAGAATTGTTTTTGATGAAAATTTAGTTGGTACTGAACTGCTACCAATAGCTGTTTTATTTGCGGGTGACTTTGTTTGCTTAGACTATCGTAACGATGTTGAAGAGCCTACTGTATGCGTGTGGAATCATGAAGAGTCTTCAGATTTAAATCCTGTAACATATACTATAAGTAATAGCTTTGAAGAATTTCTTAATATGTTAACAGAATAGATACTTGTTGGTAGTAACAAAACCTTGATCCAATGTTTGTAAATCGGTCAAACCTATTTAATAAACAAAAAGCACTTGATTGTCTAATAGGCAACAGGTGTTTTTAGTTTTTTTGTGAGAAATCTGTGCTTTGGACGAAATAAAAAATGCTAATGAAAATTCATAATTCATGATGGTTATACCATCAAGGCATTTTGCGACAGTTATAGTAAAGTCATAGCAGAGTTTGCTGCTAAATAAAAAATATTAAATTAGAAGTCATACACAACAATGGTAATAGAATTATTCCTTAGACTTAATTTTTTGGGAGGAGAAAACTAATGAAGGATTGGGAGTATAATGAATTATTTGATGCAATTCAGGAGACATATGAAGAGTTGTTAGATGAAGATGGGGGATATAGGTTGCTATAGCAAAACTGGCGGATGAATTTGATAACTTAGGTAAGATAGAAGATGTTATTGTTGATACTGCTATTGGAGAAATTGCAATTGGCCATGATAAAGTTTTTGTTGGACGTATTGAAGGAATAAAAAAGAGATTAAGCATGTTTAATCCGCAAGAAGCGGGAGATGAATTAACATTAGAGGAAATAAAGGAGGATGGAATTCTTATTTAATTTACTATTTAAGCTCCCATAGTTAGATACGATTATCTCTATTTAAACTTTATCAAATTTTTACTAAATGTAGTTAGTTCAAAAGCCACGTATGCGTCACAAAATCGAAAGTATGATGCACAAAGAAGAAACTATGCGCCACAAACTGGTTTCTATGATCCACAAAAGGAAAATAGATAGAAAAGTATAATTTTTTGCATGATAGTTTTAAATTCGTTATAATGTTGTTTCATTTAATTTTAAGAAGGAGTTTATTTATGAAAAAGGTACTTTTATTACTAGTTTGTGCATTTTTACTGACAGCTTGTTCTGCAAATAATGGGGAAAAAAAGCAAACGTCGAATGGTAAAGACACCAGTGCCAATGGGACGAATGAGGTTGCGAAAGACCCAAGTAAAGATGTGGCAAATGATCACAGCAATGAGAAGTCTCAGTCGGAAGAATCGAAAACACAGACTGAATCTCAAGGGGCTGCAAAAAATAATACCAATTCTGATGCTGGGTCAAAATATCCGGAATATGCAGTAATAATGGATAAACTAGAAGTTGATCATATTAACTATACAGTTGGAACAGACAACCCTAATAAGCGAATCTTGATTTTTAATATCGATGGGGAAAAGCGTTATAAGAGCATCTATATTAAAAAGTCGAATATACTGAAGGTTATTGATATCAAAAATAACCATCAAATTTTTTTCGATAAGCATTTTGAAAGTAAATAAAAATACGTTTAACCTGGGGTTTTTCCCAAAGGCAATTTTTTATAAAGGCAACCAAGCGAATGCGCGGTAGAAAATCTATGTCTACTTTCTTGCACTAGGATCAAGTTGTTTGTGGATCTATTATAGATACCATATGATGTTTAGTCACTAAGTTACAGAATGTGAAAGCCCCTTTGGTTGTCAAAGGGGTTTAGAGATTTAATGTATGTCGGTTGCCTATTATCCCTGACAAACTGTACCAATGGCTTTATGTTAGTCCACTTTGCGACAATCCAATATAATATTGTTGCAGTTTGTATATACAGGCAACCAACTTGAAGATAACGGCACTTTTCCATAAGGGGTATCCCATCACGAAATTATCTCGGATTATGCTTAGAAACACAGGGATTACCAGATTCTATTCATCACCCACATTTTCCTTCAAGTATTTTAAAAAAGGGTGAGGTGTTTCATTCTAGTACGAAGTATAAATTTGGTATCTCAGGGTGATTAACATGTTGTCTCCTATAACAGTTGTGAAAGAGAAGTGTTATCAGCACTTCTCTTTTTATTTTTTCGATATTATAAGATCCACAAAGGAAAAAGGTAGATTCCGAAGCTTTGCATGCTCCTCAAAATTAAAAGTATGATGCACAAGTAAGAATCTATGGGTCACAAACAGAATTTCATGATCCACAAAACAAAAAAAGATGGATTCACAAGCAGCATATACATCACAAAACTAAAAGTATGATGCACAAACCAGAATCTATGCGTCACAACCAGAATTCTATGATCCACAAAACAAAAAAAGGTAGATTCACAAGCTACGTATGCATCACAAACCCAAAAGTATGATGCACAAACCAGAATCTATGCGTTACAACCAGAATTCTATGATCCACAAAAAAATTCGAAGCTTTTTTGTGCAACCCACAGAAATTAGATAACTGAATTACTAGGTTATTAAAAAAGTAAAACCAGATTCCTATTTCCATAGAAATCTGGTTCAACAATTTATTCAGCTTTAACTAGGATTTTTACTTGGTCTTTTTCTCTTAGTAAGCCTTCAAAACCTTCTTCAATCACATCATCAAGTTTAATACGTTTCGTTACTAATTTGTCAGCGGGGAAATAGCCTTGAGCCATTAAGCTGATTACAGCTGGGAAGACGTCCCGGTATCCGATAATACCAGTTAATGAACGTTCTTTCATAACGATATCATGAGGATGGATTGGCGCTTCTTTTTCAAAAATACTTACAACCATTGTTTCCCCATCTATTTTTGTTGCATTGATTGCTTGTTTTAATACAGGTGGTACACCAGTTACTTCATAAGCTACATCAACCCCGCCATTTGTACGTTTGTAAATTTCTTCAACGGCATCATATTTTTTCGGGTCAATAACGATTGCACCAAGTTCTGCTGCCTTTTGTTGACGAATCTCGGATAATTCAACAGCGTAGATTTCTGATGCACCAGAAGCTTTCAATGCTTCAATAACAAGTAAACCGATTGGTCCGGTACCGAAAACAGCAGCTTTGTCGCCGACTTTCAATTTACTTTGACGAACTGCATGAAGAGCAACTGCGGATGGCTCAACAAGTGCGCCTTGTTCAAATGATACAGTTTCTGGTAATTTATGAATCATTTCAACTGGTACAGCTGCATATTCGGAAAATCCGCCGCCGCCTCCAGCAAGACCATAGAATCCCATTTTATCGCAAAGATTATATTTTCCTTGTTTACAAGCCTCGCATTCACCACATGCGTAAATAGGTTCAACAGTTACGCGGTCGCCAACTTGAACAGTTGTCACACCTTCACCTACTTCAACAACTCGTCCGGAAAATTCGTGTCCCATAACAATTGGAGCTTTATCGCCACTTAATGGATGTGTTTCAGTTGGAATGAAAATAGGACCTGCAGTATATTCATGTAAATCACTGCCACAAATTCCACACCATTCTACTTTTAATTTAACTTTGCCATTAAGGGCTTTCGGTTCTTCTATATTTTCTAATCGTAAGTCTTTTTGGTTATGCCATCTTAATGCTTTCATTTCATGCATCTCCTAAGAAAATAATAGTTTTTACACTTTTAATATACTCTTCTATTTGGCTTTTTTCAACTAAAATGCATCGTAAATACAAAGGATAAAAGCTCAGCTACGATCTATTTTCTGCTTGATTTCAAATTTATCTTTTTAAAACAAATATTTCGCCTTTTATTAACTTTGTGTCAAATTAAGAAATTTATTAGAAACAGGAAAATTCAATTAAGCGGATGTTAACTGGACCAGAATCCGCCCTATTGGTTGGTTATCACAAGAGACCCACATGAATAAAATTCCAATTATCAGGGGACAGTAAGAAAAGTGCTTTTTAAACGGGGAGGATTTATACATATGATTCAATCCATCCAGGAATCCTTGAAAAGAAAGGTTGCACATTCGGAAGAGGTTGTTTCTAAGGAGTTACATACCGAAGAAAAATCGATTGAAGTCTTATATATCAACACAATTAGTGATGAGAAGATTTTTCAAGAATACGTGGTTGTTCCTTTTTTTGAAATTACATCTCCTGAGCGGTTCTTAGATTACCTGCAATCGCAGCCGAAAATAAAACCGTTTGAGAATGAACAGAAAACGCTTGATGAGCTAGTAAGAGGAGTTTCGATTCTTTTTTATCAGGATTTTATTTTTTATTAGATAGTAAAATTGATCAAAATAATGCGGTTTTAGATACTACCATTGAAACCACTACCCAAGGCCCGCAATCTGGATTTAGTGAAAGCCTGCCTACAAATCTAGGACTCATTCGTCAGCGATACCCGTCCACTACTTTAACTGTAGAATCTATGACGATTGGAACGACATCGCAAACAAAAGTAATGATTCTCCATGATACTCAATATGTTGATCCCGTTGTTTTAGAAAGAATAAAAAATTTTCTTTCTTCCGTTGAAGTTCAAATGTTTCAATCGGGGGAACAGCTGCTGGATATTATAAAAAAAAGTAATCGGTCGCTGTTCCCTGTCATGCTGGTGAGTGAGAGACCGGACAGGGTAGCCGTAAACTTAGCTGGTGGAAAAGTAATCCTGCTTACTTCTGGTTCACCATTTGCTGTCATTTTGCCTACAGTAATGAAGGATTTTATGGCTTCAATGGAGGATATCTATCAAACCTATTGGGTCGGAAGATTTCTGCAGGTGCTGCGCTATATCGGATTTTTCTTGAGTATTACGTTATCTGGGTTATATGTTGCTCTAACAAGTTATAACCCAGAGGTTTTTAGAGCTCAATTAGCGATATCGATCGCTGGAAGCCGTACAGGTGTGCCCTATCCCTCTTTTATTGAAGTATTATTGATGCTATTTATGATGGAATTATTGACAGAAGCTAGTATCCGTTTGCCCAAGGCGATTGGTCCGACTGCTACAACCGTTGGCGGTTTGATTTTAGGACAGGCTGCTACAGAAGCGGATCTAGTTAGTAATATCATGATTATTCTTGTATCCGCCGTTGCGATTTCAAATTTTGTGGTACCTATCAATTCGTTTAGCTTTGCGATTAGGGTGTTGAAATACTTTGTGTTAGTGTTAGCTACCTTATTTGGGTTACTAGGTGTTGTCATTGGATTCTTTATGATTATTGCCTATTTTGTGAAACTGGATAGTTTTGGTGAACCGTTTTTTACCCTCGTTCAAAATAAATCAAAGAAAAATCTAGGAAACGGGTAAAGGAGCAGGACGTTGAATCGTTATTTTTTATATCTTGTATTAATAAACATGCTGATCAATGTCATTATGTTTGTTCCTAAAATTTTAATAGAGTATCGTTTTGATGGGACTGTCATGGGGATATTGATCGCTATACCAATAAGCCTTAGCCTTACATTTTTGTTCACCAAAGCTATGTCTAAATTTCCTGAACGAGGATTTCCCGAGATTTTTGACTCAAGTCAGTATCGATTGTTGAAAGTCATCTGTTTTTCTATCATGCAATTTTTATGGTTTTCAGCGGGTCTGATTACTTTACTTGAATTTATTGATATTTTAAATCGCTTTATCAACCCTGAATTTCCTAAACTGATGATTTTAGCCATTTATTTAGCTGCCATTTGTTTTGTAATCCAGTTGCCGACCGAGAGAGTGATGTATTTATTAGAAATTGTGCTTTTTATAAATACTCCATTAATTGGATTTATTATATTCAAGGCATATACGAATGAAAATATTAGCTGGGATGCCATCTTAGAAGTAGGAACTCATCTTTTTGAAGTGCCAAATTTAAAAGTAATCGGAACAGCAACCTATGTGTTTTCTGGATTTACTAATTTGATTATTTTTAACCGTTTGATTAAGAAACGATTATCTAATTGGAACTTCCTGACTATTTTTTTATTAGGCTGGGTTAGTTTATTCACCACTTTTTTTATCCCAATTGGCTTTAACGGGGCGGATCAAACTCAAGAATTTCTTTATCCGTGGATCACAACTTCGGATTCGATTCGAATGGTCTATAGTCCAATTGAGAGAGTAATCTTCCTATTCCTCATTTTTTATATGAGTATCGTACTTATTAGTGTTTCTGTTCACTGGCATGTTGCTTTTGAGCTAATGAAAGGAACCTTTAAAAAGAAGTCTAGTAAAAAGCAAAACGGAGCAATTATTGCTCTTTATATTTGTGTTTCCATTGCTGGTGTCATTTTTACAAATACTGTTTTGTTAAATACATTCACTTCTTATTGGATGGTTATCCGATTTATTGTTGAAATACTTTTTGTCGCGAGTTTTTGTTTGTGGGCAAGGAGGGGAACACTATCAAAAAAATAGGTAAAAAGAGTTACTTCGTATGTATTTTTCTTTTGCTGCTAATTTTAAGCGGCTGTGGTTTTAAAGATATTGATAAACGAATATTTGTTGTGAGTATCGGAATAGATACTGCATCTCATAGTCAAAAAAAATATAATATCAGTCTTAAGTTCGTGATTCCTGGTTCGAAAGATGAGCCGGATGATTTTCTTATTGTTTCGGAAAAAGCTAATTCCATTTCCGAGGCAGTGCGGATGATAAAAACAAAAGTGGACAAGGAAATTGATTTCGGCCATGCAAAGGTCATTTTATTCGGGCAAGATTTACTATTGAAAAAACTCCCTATTGAAATTAATTATTGGTTTGCTCGAAGAAGAGATATCCAGCAGATTGCTTGGGTTGGCGTGGGGAAGCCAAGTGCACTCGATGTGTTGCAAGTAAGACCAAAATCGGAGCAGCTTCCTTCAGATGCGTTGTTCCTTGCGCTAGGAAAAGACGGCTCAGAAACACCATATATCATTCCACCCTTTTATTATGATTATAAAAAAAGGCTCACGGAAAAAGGACTTGATCCAATGCTTCCAATTATCGAAGCAAAGGATTCACTGTTTACCATTAATACGATGGCTCTTATGAATAAGAAAAAAATGAAAACGATCTTAACTCCTGAAGAAACCAAATTTCTTAATTTCATGTTAAATAAAGAGGAGAAAAGTGTACTAAAAGTAAACAAAGGAAAAGATATGATCATTATTGAAACACAAAAAGTAAAAACGAAATACAAAATAATCACTCCTCCTGGCAAGCAGCCTTATATTCGTGTGAAGCTTAAAGTGAGAGGGAGAATCGAGGAAGCAATTAAAGCGGTACATAATGATAAATTAACAAATTATGAGAATGAGTCAGAAAAGATGTTAAACAAAGGAATGGAGAAGTTATTAATAAAAATGCAAAAAGAAGGCGTAGATCCCATTGGATTTGGCATGCGCTACCGAAGCAGACATTTTAACACGAATGATTGGGAAGAATGGCAACACCTCTATCCAAATATTAAATTTAAAGTGCATTCAAACGTACAAATTGAGGATACGGGGTTGATTGAATAGAACTATTCAAAAAAGCTATCAGTTTCTATTGATAGCTTTTTCTAAATACATTAATCATAAATCAGTTCATAAATATATTGGATTTCAATAGGTGGAAGTTTGATATTATAAGACAATTCAATGTTGCGGAAAGATAATTTAATAACATCAAACACGTTTTCGTTTTCCTGTAATGGGTAATCCCTAATCGGTTTAATTGAATCAACGTTTACAGCTAACCTTTCCACTAGACAGCAACAATGAATCATAAAGCGCAGCATTACTAATTTCCCTGGATGAATGTCTAATTGACGACATATTTGTCGATAGACTTGCATCATTTCAATCAATAGTTTTTGTGGGTTAAGAACATTCACATAATTGACCACAGCTTCTAGTGATAAATTTTGAATATATCTTGAGGAAATGGCCTCTCTGATTTTTTCATTTTTTTGATTTGCCATGTCATATCCAAATACAATCATTAACCGTTCTATTCCTTTTTCAGAAAAGAGTACATCAAGTGGAATAAAAGGTACATCAGGTATCTCAGTCTGGAAAGTTCCAATGATTGCAAGTGGGCGTTCATTTTTATCTAAATTTGGCGTTAAACGTTCGAGTGATTTGGTTTCTTCATAATCTAATGTCATTAATCTTAGGTCATTCGGAAAATATTCACCAAAAGTATCATTAAGAAGCTTTTCAATTTTCAAAGCAGTGCCAATTCCTGTTATACAAGTGATGATTAATACACGCTTATCGCGGTATCCACCTTTACGGCAGAGAACTGTTTGATGGTTTTTATCATTCATAACCGATAACAAATAATTAAAATCTGTTGATTCATAAATAATTTCCCGCATAAGTTCAAGTACAGATAAGAGATTAATATTTTTTATCATTAGTACTTCAATCTTGAACTCCTCGGAAATAATATTGCCAAAATAAAGCAATGACCCGATGTCTACCATTAAAATAAGCTTTTGATACTTATTTTTCCTAACAAGTTTCTTTAGAAATTCCAATGTATCATTCACTGACTGTTCAATCGGAATATTAATCGCTTGGATAATTTGCTGTGAGAATAGGTGGTTTGCATACTCTCCCATACTGGATGCTGTTGATTGACCATGGGCAATAATTACTACACCGCAATCTTTTCTTAACTGACTTTTATTCTCTCCTCGCAACAAATCTCGTAACAGCATGCTAATAAAGGAAAGCTCTGTTGGTGGGCATTTAATCTGAAATTCCTCTTCAATTTTTTCGCAAATTTTTTTAGCTTCTTCATAATAATCTAGCTTATTTATAATCAATTGACCACTATATAGGAAAAAGTCATCCTTTTTATTCTCTTCTACAACAGATAGTAAAGAATAAAAATGGTTTCGTAAATTATTTTTTGTTGCTTCATTTAACTTGTATGGAATAAATTCCTCGATATATGAAAGGACAACTTCCATTTTGTCATATAATTTAAAGTTATGCGTTTGTACCTGATTTCCATCATCTTTCTGATAGATCCCATAGTCAAAAATGGTTTCAATTTTTTTCCTCAAAATGGACAATGTTTCTTGATAAGAAACGTTACTATTCCGTAATTTAATAAACTCATTTAGTAAGAAGGAATAAAATATATCCTTTTTCTGCTCAGGAACAGGTTTTCGAAGCAATTTTTCTGCGGTTATTGAATATTGATCAGGTATCAATAGAATATTCTCAGCTTCAGTAAAAGCATTAAACCCTTCAACCGGAGTTTTTTCCATATTGTCATCGACTTTCATGAAACGATTATCAATACGAATGGTGTCGGTTTTATCTGTCAGGCTATCGAGATATGCTTGCGCACAAATAAACTGAATATTACTCTTCAACTGACCAATATTTCCTGTATAATTACGTTCCAACATATATTTCAAAAAGGCATTTGAAACGTCAATCGGTTTAGAGACTTTATTACTTTCCTGCTGCAAAAAGAGTAAAGCTAATTCAAGGCGTTCTTCGATAGGCCTTTCAAAAAGGGAAGGTAGATGTACCACGACTTGGATCCTTCTTAAAAATGTTTTTAGCATGGTAGATTGAATATCCTCTGTAGTTGCACAAATAAATCTCACATTTACAGAATGTGACTGCGATTCTCCCACCCGCGAAAAAATGCCTCGATCTATCACGGTAAACAATTTTTCCTGGCCTTCAGATGTCAGTCGGTGTACCTCATCAAGAAATAAAAAACCACCATTCGCCTTTTCAATCAATCCTATTCGATCTGTTTGTGCTCCAGTATAAGCGCCTTTCATATGACCAAAAAGATGGGCGGTTAATAATTCTGGGTTATTATAATATTCCGAACAATTAAAGTATACAAAAGGGATATCATTCCCTCGGGAATTCGTAAGATACTTATGGGCCGCCTCAGCGATCATTGTTTTTCCGACACCAGGTTCTCCAGTTAACATCACGTTCAATCCAAAAGGTGGATAAAGAACCGCAGCTTTTAGTTTTGCGATCGCTTCTTTCAAACTACCATTGTAGCCAATGATTTTCTCGAATACATCGTTGGTCGTTTCCTCAGGCTTTGATTTAACTGAGAGTAATTCTTTTTTAACTTTAGGTGTACCAAAATAATCTCTGAGGGATGTATATTGATTTGCAGGCTTTTGAATGTTCCTTTCCGTATATTTTTCTAAAACATAAAGGTCAAAGAAATAAACAGGTCTGCTTTTTATTTTTATCGCAAGACCTTGATTGACAAGTTCATTTAAATCTTGACTAACTGAATTTCGGGCTATTTGCAATTCGCTACTAATTTCATTTGCTGTAAATCCGACAATTCTACCTTTTTCCAGATCACTTTTGGAAGTATTTTCTGACCTTTTTCTCAATTCATGGGCTATCCTTTCAATTCTTCGCATATGTCCACCTCATTATAGTCAAAAAATAGTCCTATTGTTTTCTATACTATCTTTTTTCTCCTACAACATCAATTGTCATGACAAATAATCATCTGTCATCTAAAGACAACAAAACAACGAAGTGTCACGATTCTGTCGTCTTTCAAGGTAGAACTGTCATATGATTTCGAACATTCACTAACTGTAAATAATTTTTTTAATAAATATAGGCATGATAAAACAATTGCTATTACTGATAAAATTGATCTGGTATTTTGCTTTTTTACAAAAAAATTGTGGGATGACACTTTGTTGGTACAGTAATTGCATTATTAAATTAGCAAGGAGGTGAAGAAGTTTTGTCTAACGAAACGATGAGACATGAAATTTTATTATTAACCCATGGAGGATGGGGAAGTACTCTAGTAGAAAAACTCTCAATGATTATAGGTACAGTAAAAGGAGTAAGTGAAATTGCACTAACTCCATTAGACTCTTCAGAAGATTTCTTGCAAAAGGTGGAAGGCAAATTAAAAGAAATGCCGATAGATTCCTTAATTATTACTGACATTGCTGGAGGAACTACTTCAAATGTTGCATTAAGTTTAAGCCAAAAATATAACATTCAAATTCTATCAGGTTTAAATTCTATGATGCTTATTGAGGCAGTTATGCGACAAAACCAACCTTTTACAGAAGAGAGTGTTAAAGAAATTAAAGAAGCTGCGTTGTTGAGCTGCCAGCATTTAAAATTACCAAATCAAGTAAATAAGTAATTATTTCATACTTTAAGCTAGATAGAAATTAGTGTTAAATAAAAAAGTTTATTAGGGGGAATTGTAATGGCACAAATACAAATGGTACGTGTTGATTTTCGACTTATTCATGGACAAGTAATTACGAAATGGATCCGACAAACATCTGCGAATCGTATCGTTATTATTGATGATGCACTAGCTGTAGATGAATTTATGAAAAGTATTTATGTGATGGCGGCTCCAGCCAATATAGAGGTAGAAGTTTATTCGGTAACAGACGCGATTAATAGTTGGAATATCAATCAGTTGGGAGAAGGGAAGCTGTTTGTTTTATTTAAAGATATTGATACAACCTATCGAGCGATAAAAGGTGGGATCCCGATAAAAGATATTCAAATCGGAGGCTTAGGAGCTGGACCGGGCAGGATTACTGTTTTTGGGCCAATTACTCTAAATGCGGAAGATGTCAAAATGCTGGAAGAATTGGAAGGCGGCGGTTGTCATGCATACTTACATCAAGTTCCGGATGAGCCGAAAATGGAATTTAAAAAGGCTGCGGAAAAATTCCATTCATTAAACAAATAATAGGGGAAGGGAGCGATTTAGTTGAATATATTGATAGCAATTTTATGCGGTATTTTATACTTTTTAGGCACAAGCCGTGTTTTTTATGGAATGACACAGGCATTAGGCTCCCCAATTTTATATGGATTAATTTTAGGATTAATATATGGCAATGTTGAACAAGGTTTAATCATTGGCGGAACGATACAACTTATGTACTTAGGAATGATTGCAACGGGGGGAAATATCCCTGCTGATGAGGCTTTAGCTGGTATTATTGCGATACCTATTGCATTACAATCAAATCTATCTACTGAGCTAGCAGTTGGAATTGCCGTTCCGTTTGGAGTGTTAGGTGTTTTATTGGATCAAATCAGAAGAACAACAAATGCCTATTGGATTTCAAAAGCTGATAAATATGTGGAAGAGAAAAATTACAAAGGAATTTTCCATTGTGCAATCACGTATCCTACCATTCTCGTATTCTTTTTAAGATTTGTACCCGTTTTTATTATTACTTTACTTGGAGCGAATGCAGTCGAATATTTAATAGACGCTCTTCCTAAATGGGTGATCAATGGCTTTAATGTTGCAGGAGGTATGCTTCCAGCTATGGGATTCGCTATCATTCTCTTAATTATTGGGAAAAAAGAGATCATGCCATATTTCTTTATTGGTTTTTTCGCGGTAGCTTATTTAGGAATAAATACAATGGGGGCCGCTGTTTTCGGTACATGTATCGCTGTCCTTATCATGTTTAATTCTATGAATAAAGATAAAAAGGGGGTTGTCTAATATGTCTTCAATGCCTGCACCAGAACAAAAGCCACAAGAAAGAAAGCTAACTAAGAAAGATTTAAGGAAAACTTTTGCTTTATGGTATTCATCCGTAGAGGTAAGTAATTCTTATGAACGTTTGCAAGCGTTAGCATTTTGTAATGCACTTTCCAAAAATTTAAGGAAACTGTACAAAGATGATGATGAAGCCTATCAAGAAGCATTAAAACGCCATTTACAATTTTATAATTCGGAAGGAACAATGGGGAGTATTATACACGGTGTAACGTTGTCTTTGGAAGAAGAAAAGTCAAATGGGGCTCCAATTCCAGATGAAGTAATCACAGGGTTTAAAACAGGGTTAATGGGACCGATAGCTGGAATTGGAGACACATTAATGTGGGGGACGTTGA
The DNA here is from genome assembly GCF_003055045.1 of Heyndrickxia sporothermodurans. Taxonomy (NCBI): domain Bacteria; kingdom Bacillati; phylum Bacillota; class Bacilli; order Caryophanales; family Bacillaceae; genus Heyndrickxia; species Heyndrickxia sporothermodurans. The sequence continues at coordinate 39,482 of NZ_NAZB01000015.1, read as the reverse complement.
AACCGATCATATTAGCACTAGCTTGTTCCATGGCACTCGGTGGCAATTTTTTAGGTGCTGTTATTCCATTTTTATATCCACTAGCCATTATATTAATTGGCTATAATATGTTGAAATCTGGTTATTTTTTAGGAAGAGAATCAGTTATGCGGTTAATGAAATCGGGGCTAATTAATAAAATTATAAATAGCGCCAGTATTTTAGGGCTATTTATGATGGGGGCACTTTCTTCAACTTATATAAAAATAAAAACCCCCTTAGAATTTAAAATAGCACATTCTAAACCAATTGTTGTACAAGAAATTCTTGATCAAATTTTATTGGGTATATTACCTCTTTGTGCAGTTTTTGCTATCTATTTTTTCTTTAAAACGAAAGGGCAAAATTATAACAAAATTATTATTGGCATCATTCTCATATCGTTGATTGGTAGTTTTTTCGGTATTCTCGGAGTTTCGAAGTAATTTTATTTCACTTCGAAAAAGTATGAAAGTATTAAAATGTAAAGGAGCTATCATAAATGAATTTAGAAACGATAAAAAAACAATGTGATGATTATTTAGATTCAAGATTAGACGAACTTTGGGAGATTGCTCAATATGTACATGCTAACCCGGAACTAGCCTATCAGGAAGAAAAAGCATGTCGTGTACAATGTGAGTTTCTTAAAGAAAACGGTTTCGATGTTGAAACAAATTTAGGCGGGCTGCCTACAGCGTATAAAGCAACTTATCAATATGAAAAAGGTGATTTAACGTTAGCTGTAGTATCAGAATATGACGCTTTGCCAATAGGACATGCATGTGGTCATAATTTGATTTGTACCACTGCATTAGGGACGGCACTAGAGACAAAAAAATTTATGGAAGATCATAAAATCCCAGGAACTTTAGTCGTAATGGGGACACCTGCTGAGGAATCTGGTGGAGGAAAAATAAAGTTGCTTGAAAAAAATGCGTTTGACGGTATTGATGCCGTTCTATTTATGCATCCTACAAGCGATACAACTAGACTTGCAGGAGAATGTATGTCGTCAACTGGAATACGAATCAAGTTTCATGGAAAATCTGCGCATGCTTCATCACATCCTGAAAAGGGAATCAATGCATTAAATGCGGCAAACTTATATTTTGTTGCAACAGGACTATTAAGACAACATTGCAAAGCTGACTTTCGTCTATCAGGTATTATTGAAGATGGTGGAAAAACAACTGGTTTAATTCCGGACTATGTTAAGATTAGGGGTTCACTTAGTTGTTTTAAAGCTAAAGATCTAGAAGATTATATCGAACGGGTCCGAAATTGTGCAGAAGGCGCAGCCCTTGCGACCGGTTGTGAAGTAGATATTGAATTCGTCCCAGGCTACCTTGGTCGTGTCCCGAATCAAATACTATCTGATGTTTGTCGAAAAGAACTGATTGCCATTGATGAACCTGTCATGGATGGAATGCCATTCGACTACGGTGGAGAAGACTTAGGAAATGTCTCAAGGGTTATCCCTATCTGTAATCCATATGTAACCATTTTTCCAGATTATAAAATCTCTAATCATACGGAACAATTCAGAGAATTAGCCAATTCTGATGCCGGAAAAAGATGCATACAAGTAAGCAGCAAGGCATTAGCTAGGACGGCGATGGAATTGTTTATGAATCCTAAAGTAGTTGAAGAGGCAAAAGAAGAGTTACTTGTTCGTATGGAAAATGAGTAAATGCTTCACATTATAGGGATGTAGGTGTGGTTCTCGTATCAAACAAATATCAATAATTCATAAGCCAGGATGATTCTTTTGTTTCGAAAACGGAAGAACCATCCTTTTTTTATTTATGCGTTCTCATGTTAACACTTCTCTTTTTGAATTCTAATAATCAACCACCAAATTGGACATAATAAATATGACTAAAATATATTCGTGGTTAGGGGAATGAAAGTCGTGAATCAATTGTTTAAATTAAGCTCCCAGAAAAGAGGATCGGCATTAAGTGAATCTGAAGTCCTTGCTTCAGAAATAATTTTTGGGTTCATTTTAACTTTCTGTGTGTCAATTTTTATCCAACTAGGGGTATTTGGAATCTTTGGAAGTGCACATGCTTCAGGGATTTGGGCGATATTCCTGTTTACCTTTTTTAGTTGTATAACCATGTTTCTGTTATTTAAAACGATAGCGGTATTTTTAGGTGGATGGGGAATGTTAGTAATGTTCCCGGTAAATTTTATGGGGATATTCTCAAGTGGTGGAGCATTTCCATTATCAACGCTACCAATTGTCCATCGACTATTCAGTAATATTTTACCTACACGATATATTGTAGACGGTATAAGGGCATTACTTTATTATGACGGAAGATTAGAAGCAGGCCTTGGTCAAGCCTTAGGGGCGCTTTCCATCTATTTTGTTTTGACATTGGCGATTCTTATTGCATTTATTACTAATATTAGGAAATATAAAGAAGTTAAACCAGTTGAAAGTGGAAAGAAAATTGGTATAGAAGTAGATAATGAAATACCTCATAAATCACCTAATCATGAGAATAGGGAGAGTCACCATATTGGAGAGAAAGATGAACTGTTTCGTCAAGCATTAAGCCATTTAGCGAAAGGCAATCAAAAGGAGAAACAGGAAATGAACGATGATGAGTTCCGAAATGCATTGAAATCATTACATAAAAAGAAATGATAAAAAATCACGCTTCCTACAATGTTTGAAACTCTTTAAAGTAATGGAGAGATAGAAAATGAAAGTGTATATAGTATACGATAGTGAAGGCGGACATACGGAAGCTTTAGCGAGAGCGATTGGTCAAGGAGCAGAAAAGACTGGTAAAGCTACTGTGTACGTCAAGCATGTTGACGACGCAGATGTCCATACCCTACCGGAAATGGATGCCATTATTTGGGGATGCCCCGGTCATTTTGGGAGTATTAGTTCTGGATTAAAAAAGTGGATGGACAAACTTGGTTATCTATGGGCACGCGGTAAACTAGTGGATAAAGTGGGCGCTGTTTTTTGTACAATAGCGACAACACATGGGGGATTAGAAGCAACCTTGCTGAATCTTATCACTCCAATGCTTCATCAGGGAATGATTATAGTAGGGTTGCCGGGAAATATACCAGAAAATGTTCTTTACGGTTCTTATTATGGTGTTGGAATATCGTGCCCGATTGAAAGCTCCGTTCTATTAAATGAGCAAGATCAAGCGCTAGGAAGAGCATTAGGTGAACGGGTTGTTCAAGTAACTGCTCAGCTCCAAAATGATAACAGGAAATAGATGATATTTTCTCTACATAAAAATGTTCTTTGGGATAATGGTGATTACCTTATCTCGTTTTTTGTTTGAAGTCAAAAACTATATCGAGCCAACAGCTTGTTTATCGGTCAACATAAATTTCCCAATTCCCTTATTTCGTTCTTTAGTTTGAAAACATTTGAAGGAAGAAACGATAAATCCCCGCTTTCTTGCACGAACCCGATAGATTCTTAAGAATCTAACTGTCTAGGTTCCTCTGTTCGAATGGCATATGCATCTAATATAATCCGAGCCATTACTTGGATAGGCAAACGTGATCGCACCTCATATTCAGGGAAATAGGATATCTCTGACTTAAAGCCGACTAAAGAGATTTCACATAAATCATATAATGGACTGTTCTGATTCGCAGTAAGGAGAAGGGTGCTTACCCCTTTTTCTTGACAGTTTTGGGCAGCCTCGACAAGTTCCTTTGTTTTTCCGTTTAAAGATACAAAAATAACAATATTTTTTTTATCGATTTTTTTACTAATCGTCCTTATGATATTTGGATCATCATGCAGCTCACAGCTTTTTCCTAACAATTGAAATTTAACCATCATTTCTTTTGCGATTAGTTCGGAGAAGCCGCGGGCAAAGATGATGATTTTTTTGGAATGAATGATTTTCTGTAGTGCATCTTCAATTGTCCCGCTATCCAGAAGCTGAATGGTTTTGATGACTTCTTGCTCATTTTTCAAAATCGCTTCTTGGATTTTTTTATCAATCTTTTCCACAATCGAAAATTCAGTGCTTGAGTCAAAATCATCTTTTAAATGGATTTTAAAAGCGGTGAAACCACTATAACCTAATTTTTGCATCGTACGAACAATGGTCGCAGTCGAAACGTTTGCCTGTTCACTCAATTTTACAATGGAGATTTGCGGAATCGTGTCTAAATGCTGCTTTATATAGTCGATTAAATATCTCTCTGTTTCGCTTAATGTATTATACTGATTTTTCGCTCTATTTAAAAACGATTGTGACACATGTACCATCTCCAAAAAGAAAAGTTTTACATTGAAAACGTTTAACTTTGTAAACATTTACATAACTTATTGTGCCACAATTACAGTATAAAGTGAAACAAAAGGCAGGAAGAAAGAAGGGAAACAACATGATTTATACATGTACGATGAACCCAGCTATTGATTTATTTACTGAGTTTGAACAATTTTCTCCCTTTGTTGTCAATCGCAGCAATTTTGAGGACTATCAAGCGAATGGTAAAGCTATTAATATTTCGTTTATGTTAAAAAAGCTAAACATTGATAGTACTGCCACAGGATTTTTAGGTGGATTCACGGGAAAATATATTGAAGAAGAATTAGTCAGAAACTCAATTGATGTGAATTTTATCAAAGTGGATGGAATTACCAGAATTAATACATTTATCCGCTCCGGCGAATTAGAATACAAAGCGGTCAATAAAGGACCCGAAATTAATCAAAACGCACAGGAAGCATTGCTTAAATACATTAAAACTTTCACGAACGAGGATATGTTATTTGTTTCTGGAAGCTTGCCAAAAGGAGTAAAGGATGACATTTTTGTGACCATCGCGAAATTATCTCAGGAGCAAGGCTTTTCTTTAGTGCTAGATATTAGTTCTGAAAGATTAATAGACTGCTTACCTTATCATCCATATTTAATAAAACCAAATGATGAGGAGCTAGCCCATCTCTTAGGTGTTTCGAAACTAGAATCAGAACAAGAACTTGTTAAAGCAGCACAACAGCTATTAGATAAAGGTGCAGAAAGAATATTAGTTTCCCGCGGTGAAAAAGGAGCTTTGTACGTTGATGAAAAACATGTTTTATGGACAACCGCTCCTAAAGGAAAAGTGGTGAATACAGCTTGTGCCGGGGACACGATGCTCGCTGTATTTGTTGGGAAGCTGATACAAACAGGGGATTTAGAAGAAGCATTAATTTATGCAACGGCAGCTGGATCATCTACAGCTTTTACAGCGGGGTTAAGTAATTTGGAGGATATTCCCTTATTAAGAAAGCAAATTCAACTAAAAAGGGGGTCATATAAATGAAGACATACAGAATTATTGCTGCGACAGGTTGTCCTACAGGAATCGCCCACACTTATATGGCACAAGAGGCATTAGAGGAAGCAGCGAAAAAAAGAGGCATCTCAATTAAAGTTGAGACACATGGTCAAGAAGGAATAAAGAATGCTTTAACAGATGAAGAAATAGAAGCGGCAGATGGCGTTATTATAGCTGCGGATAAAGATGTAAATGTCGATCGATTTATCGGAAAACCGGTTATCAATGTTTCTGTTAGCAAAGGTATTAAAGAACCGGATCAATTAATCGATGAAATTTTATCTGGAAATGTTCCTAAATTTAAAGAAGGTCAAGCAAGAACCCAACATCAGTCGGGGCAAAGCAATCAAAAGACATCTTTTTGGCATAGTCTTTACGTTTCTCTGATGAATGGTGTCTCCCATATGCTACCGCTCGTTGTTGCTGGTGGTGTAATGGTCGCAATTTCCTTTATGTTTGGTATTCATTCAGCAGAACCAGATAGTCCCGAATATAATCAATTTGCCTATTATTTAAAAACCATAGGCGGCGTTTCTATGAATCTAATGGTACCAATTTTATGTGCCTATATTGCAGAATCAATTGCGAAAAGACCAGGATTGATCATCGGGTTTATTGTCGGAATGATTGCCTACATGAATGGTACTGGATTTTTAGGAGGGATTATCGGAGGATTCCTAGCCGGGTATATCATGCTTGGGTTGGCACACCTGCTAAAAGGCTTGCCTAAACAGCTCGATGGATTAAAAGCGATTTTCCTTTTCCCTGTCTTAGGAATTTTCATTGCCGGATTTGCTATGTGGTTCCTTTCTACTCCAATGGAGTCTATCAATAAAGGAATGATGTCATTTTTAGGCGGTTTTCAAAATTCTAGTCCAATCCTATTAGGATTGATTGTCGGTTGTATGAGCGCATTTGATATGGGTGGACCTGTCAATAAAGCAGCCTATGTGACAGGTACAGCATTACTAGCACAAGGAAACTACTTCTTTATGGCGGGTGTATCAGCTGCATGTATTGTTCCACCAATAGCTACCGGTTTTGCTGTTCTATTTGGCGGAAAAGCATACTCAGCAAGTGAACGCAGTGCAGGATATGTGAACTTCCTGCTAGGATCTACACATATTACTGAAGGTGCCATTCCGTTTGCGGCGAAAAAACCGATTAAGGTCATCCCAATTCTCATGCTCGGATCATCGATTGCAGCGATCCTGACCTACTTATTTAAAGTACAAGTGCCTGCACCACATGGTGGATTTATCGTATTGCCAATTGTTACTCATGCCATCCTTTGGGTGTTAGCTATTTTAGTCGGTGCAATTGTAAGTGGATTCCTCATGAGCTGGGATCAAAAACGAACAGTAGCGAAAGGGCAATCATCTAAAGAAGAAATTCAAGAAATACAAACACCAAGTGAAACGAAAAATTTAGAATCTGTCCTGGATATCAACAATATTTATTGTCATGTCGATGCAGCATCTCAAGAGGAAGTATTTCAAAAGTTAGCGGAAATTTCAAAAGAGAAAAATATAAGCAGTGATGCATCGAAAGTTATTGAAGGATTTATGGCAAGAGAAAAGTTAAGCACGACCGGTATGGAGCAAGGGATCGCTATTCCTCATACCGAGCTGGATAGTATTAACAAGGCAAGCATTGTGATATTGAGATTAAATCAAGGTGTTGAATGGAAGGCTCTTGACGGTAAACCAACAAATATCGTGATTGCCATGTTTATTCCTAAAGGAAAAGGGAATGACCACTTACGTTACTTATCAGAAGTATCAAAGCTATTAATTCATCAAGAATTTATTGATCAATTACAGGAAGCAACTAGTTCCGAGGAAATCTATCAAATGTTTATGAAAAATATACACTAAGGGGAGAACCAACAATGAGAACAATTACCGAGAATAAAAGAAAAGCATTATTAAATTTAACAAATGACCAAGGCATTATCAGTGCTCTGGCTATCGACCAACGTGGGGCCTTGAAAAAAATGATGGGCGAAAATGGAACTCAAGAAGCGATTGAAGAATTTAAAATGCTTGTATCTGAAATTTTAACACCTTATGCATCTTCTATTCTATTAGATCCGGAATATGGACTTCCAGCAACGAAAAAAAGAGATTCAAGTGCAGGTCTATTACTTGCCTATGAAAAAACAGGGTATGATGCGACAAAACCTGGCAGATTCCCGGATCTTTTACCGATATGGTCTGCCCGTCGGATAAAAGAAGCAGGAGCAGACGCTGTAAAGTTTTTACTTTATTATGATATCGATGAGCCTGCAGAGATTAATGATCAAAAACATGCATTTGTCGAAAGACTTGGTTCAGAATGTGCAGCAGAAGATATCCCATTCTTCTTAGAGCTTGTATCCTATGATAGTAAGATTGAGGATGTAAAAAGCAAAGAGTATGCAAAAGTGAAACCGCATAAAGTAAATGATATGATGATTGAATTCTCTAAACCTCAATATCATGTCGATGTATTAAAAGTTGAAGTTCCTGTTAATATGGACTATGTGGAAGGGTATGGAACAGAGGTCGTTTATACGAAGGAAGAAGCGATGGGACATTTTAAAACACAAAGCGAATCAACTGATATTCCATTTATTTTCTTAAGTGCAGGAGTAAGTGCAGAAATGTTCCAAGAAACATTACGCTTTGCTCATTCAGCAGGCTCTGATTTCAATGGTGTCCTTTGTGGCCGCGCAACTTGGAAGGACGGAGTAAAGGTATACAGTGATGCAGGAGCAGAAAAAGCAAGAGAATGGTTGCAAACACAAGGGAAGTCAAACATTGAAGCACTAAATAAAGTCATTCAAGAAACAGCGTCGTCATGCTTTGAAAAAATAAAATAAAGTTCATGAAAAAGGCAACGGAATCTGTTGCCTTTTTTCTTACACTTCTATTATATAGTTCCGTAACGCGTAGGCTACTCCATCCTCGTTAAAATTCTTTGTCGTATATGTACTATTTCTTTTGGCTTCTTCTACCGCATTTCCCATTGCCACACTGATTCCCGCAACTTTAAACATGGAAAGATCATTTAAATTATCTCCAATTGCAACAGTGTCTTTTAATGGGATATTTAAAAAATTTGCCATATAGGTTAAAGCATTTCCCTTACTAACCTCCGCATGGGCGATTTCTAGCTTCGTCTTCCCTGAGGATGTTAACGAAATATCTTGACGGGAACTTAAACGATTTTCAAGATTTAGCAGCTTTTCTCTATCAAAAGACAACACAAAAATTTTATAAACATCTAATTCTGCCACATTGATATCTTTATAATCATTTATAAATTGTAATCCATGCTGATTGAATTGAATATCCCTTTCCTTCTCCGCCCATTCAGATTGGAAACTTGCATCCTTTTCGGTTAATAAGCGTATTTCTACGTCTAGCTGCTCCTTCCCCTTTTTAAGAAGGTGAATCCCCTGATTCGTATATAATTCAAAATAAAAGCCTTCGGATTCTAACAGAGGAATAAGCTCGTGTATAACATCTTCAGGTATAATTAGTTTTTGCACAATTTCTTTTCCATGATAGGCAATTGCTCCATTACCGGTAATAACAGGGCAATCAATTCCAGCATTCTGAAGGATGGCTTGTGTATCGTGAAGCGATCTTCCAGAACAAATCATAACGATATCCCCTTGCCTTTGCACATCATGAATAGCATCTGTATTTCCTGAACTTATATCCCCATTTTCTGATAAAAGTGTTCCATCTAAATCAATCGCTATTAATTTCATTAATAAATCCTCCTTACTTGGAGCATTAAGTCCATTCCAATCAACGTACTTATTTCATCATGGCTTTTTGTGTATCAGCAACCATCTTTTTCTTTATCATAACATAAAGGAGAAATTCTAGGTGTTTGAGGAAACCGTTTTGTAATAAGGTCCTAATACTTCAAATTACCTACCATCCTTTTTCCTATTTTATCGTTCCTTTTTATATTGTAAAATTTTAGAAGGTGAATATATGTAGGATTGGAAAAGTTGGGATTCCCTATTGGTTTATTCTAGATATCCAAATCAATAAGAAAAGGAGGTTTTTCATGGACGTAAAATATATCCCATCAGATTGGGAAAAGATGAAAGAAGGTATTGGCGATTTAATTGGATTAGGGCGTTTGGGTAAAGGGATGATTGATGATCTAAAAGATATCACTGATAACTTAGAAGATGCAGAATCAGATATTGCAAGCCTTGACAGCGATGGGGTCATCTCCTTTCACCACACGAGTCAGAAAGATAAATTTCAACAATTATACGAAGACTTTGAGGTGCTACATCGATTTACTGGAAAAATCGGGGATATCGTCGATCGTACTATTGACCAACCATTCTATGAAGATATTGATGCATTTGTCGAGGCGATGAGAGATTTAACGCCTTCTAACTACACAACAAAAAACCGAATAGGTGCAACAGAAGTAAAAGTTGTCAATGCAGGATATGGCCAGCAACAGACATTTGAAGTTCCAAAGACTGAGATTAGTATCGATGACATTTTTAGCGGAGATAATCACTATGCCAAACAAATGAAGCTCGAATATGAGACTTGGAAAGAGCTAAATCCGGATCAGGATTTTTCGCAAAAAGAGTATCAACTCGCAGTTGTAAATACACGGGCCTTTGAATATGAATCGATTCGAAACCATCAGGAAAGCAAGGAATTCTGGGGGCAAATTGCCGCACTCGTCGTCATCATCGGTGTTTCTTTAGTCTGCCCACCTGCAGGTATCGCGTTAGGAGCCGCTTATGGTACATTCGAATTAAGCTCGGCCGTTTCCGGAAAGGATTGGATATCTGGTCGAGAGCTAGGCACTGGAGAGCGAGTCTTCCGAGGACTATTAAGCCCGCTGGATATTATTCCTGGGGTGAGTAGTATTACGAAATTCAGCGGAACAGTAAGGCTTGCTCACCTTGGAGATATGGGGATATCGTCCATTAAAACGGGAATTAAAAGAAGTTTTAATAATGGAGTGACCCACATTAAGAATATGGTAGAAACTGCCAGTAATGCTTCTGCCACTCGATTAAAAAGTGCAACCTCGGCAATAAAAGATGTACCAAATAAGCTGAAAAATAAGTTAATAGACGATACAATAGAAGTAGGGAGATTCATAGATTCAGCCACCACATATACAAAAAATATCTTCTCGACCCGAAAACCATTAGACTTCGCCATGGAGGGATTCGGAAATACTGGAAGTGTCCGAATGCCTGTGGAGAATACGCATGCGGCTGAGAATTATTTTGCGGCTAAGCTTGGTAGGGGGAATGGGGTTGGTGGTGGTACGGGTAATACTGTAAGTAATTATATTGATGATATAATTGTGAACGGAAAAGTAGATGCCGCTAAGATGAATAAGCTTAAAAATGCTATTCAAAATAATACTTTTAGTGTAGATGAGCTGTCTGAGATTAGAAAAAAGATGTCTGATTTAGGCATTACTAAAGAGTATGATGAAGCATTAATAAAAATTGATTTTGGCAAGTATCTTAGGGGATTAATAGGTGACCCGCCTACCGCTATGATAAATCCTCATGCACATCATATTCTATTTAAAAAAGGTCTTGGTCAGAAGCAGCAAGAACTGGTTCGAGAAGGTCAGGAAATATTAAGAAGGTATGGGATAGATCCCATAATTGGAGAAGAAAACCTTGTTTGGGCACCAAATGCCGTAGTAGGACAACATAGTCTCGATGCTTTAGAGGAAGTAGTGAATCGGTTAAGGGCTATTGAAGAATTTGGCGGTGACTTTGATGATATTGTTGAAGCTCTTAAAGATTTAGGTGACATAGCTAGTACAAGATAGTAGAAATACTGGAGGGCTAATATTATGGATGAAAAAGTTCTAAATAAAACTATAAGAAATGCTATAAAGATTGGAGATATTAATGAAGTAAAGCATTTAATAGACGAAAATCCAGAATCTTTACATTTAATGACACCATTTGGTACCTGGTTACATGTTGCAGCAAAGAAAGGACATTTTGGAATAGTAGAATATCTAGTTCAAAAAGGAATCGATGTTAATACAAAAGGTGATATATTTGATGCTTCACCTTTAAGATTGGCAGCGGGAGAGGGGCATTTGGAGATAGTAAAGTATTTAATAGAGAATGGTGCAGAATTAGATGTGAGCTTAGCAAAAAGAAATCCATTATTTGGAGCAATTTATGGCGGGCATAAAGAAGTAGCTGAGTTTCTAGTTGAAAAAGGAATAGATATTTCAATTAGATATACTGGAGAGAATATTAAGAATATGGATGCATATGAATATGCTAGACAATTTGGGCAAACAGAAATCGCTGAATATTTAAAGAAGAAGATGGAGGAAAAAGAATAAAAAAAGTGTTACTGGCTCGTAGCCTGAAAATTTTGAGATTAATATGCTCATTAGTTTAGAGGTGAGATTAAAAATAGAATCATTAATAAAGCACTTGATTCCCTATTAGGTAACAAGTGTTTTTTTTATGAAACAATTATGCTTTGGATAACATGAATGATGCTTTACTGAAATTCAAGAGATGGATAAAACTAGAGTAAACAGTATTATAATTTTCAGCACGGTACAGTAAAGCTTGATCATTTACGGGGGTTCGGGAAATTCGTCGTTAAAAATGAAAAAAGTACCCAATCTCAAAAATATTGTCAAAACAAGTCGGAAATCTGACTACCCCTGCTTAAAAAGCTCGGTCTCAGTGACAAAAGATGTCGAAAATAAGCTGAAGTAAGTCAATAGACGATACAATAGAAGTAGGAAGATTCATCGATTCAGCCATCACACAAGGAAAAAACATCATCTCGACCCGAAAACCATTAGACTTCGCCATGGAGGGATTCGGAAATACTGGAAATGTCCGAATGCCTGTGGAGAATACGCATGCTTTTGAGAATAAAGTCAGTGCTATGTTGAGTAAGGTTAAGGGAGTTAATGTTGGTGGTGGTACGGATAAGGTTAATCCGAAATACACAACTAAAATAAAATGGGGAATCAATGATATTGAACAAGGCCATATTGTAAGGGATACTGGGGAAAAAGAATACCTCAAAAAAATCCAAGAGTTGATGAATTTGAGTTGAAAATAAATCCAAATGATGAAAGTCTCTATTTGCCACATCCTAAGGGTGGATTTGTTCAATTTGAAAATTTAGCTGAGGATATAGTTTAGGATGGTAAATTAAATAGATTACAACCCTTTTTCCGAGTAAATTATTTGAGAAATCGAACAATAGCTAACTATAAGCGCTTTATTGTCAAATAGGCAACAAGTGCTTTTTTTGTTGTTTAGTGTACGTTGAAAATAAAGCAGAGGATATTTACATTTACTGTTCCTATGAGCCGGAAATGCATGGTTTAGACGTATTTTTAAAATAAATTGCCAACTTGTATTTAAGCATAATTTAAATGATGCAGTAAATAGTACAAGCGCAATAGGATGAATCGGAACTCGCAAGCTTGGACGTGACGGAGGCATCTCCTTTCCTCACACGAGATAGAAAGATAAATTTCAACAACTAATTGAGGATTTTGTAGCATTTTTAATCTTATTTTCAATGTAGTAAAAATTCACCGAATGTAATCGAATTTTAAAGCTATTTAATCAGAATTTTATATAAATGAAAAATTATTATGGGATAATGAGTACTTCTGAAATAAATGTGATTCGTTTAGGTGGTGCAAGTATGGAAGGGAAGAAGAGGAAACGGGTAAGAGTGAGATGGGGCCGAATATTTGGCGCACTTCTGCTTCTATGTGTCTTTATTATTGGAGGATGCAGTGTTATTCAGTATGTGCAAGGGACACAGGAAGCTGGCAGTAAATCAAGTAAAACTCAAAAAGAATTTCATTCATTTAAAGGGACAAAAAGTAAAATCGGTGACACTAACATTCTTTTATTAGGAAATGACACTAGAGGGGAAAAACATTCGAGAACCGATACGATCATGATCGCTCATTATGATCAAAAAGCCCATAATGTCAAGCTTATTTCTCTTATGCGTGATATGTTTGTCTCGATCCCTGGCCACGGAAAAGAAAAATTAAATGCGGCTTATGCTTACGGGGGTCCGGAATTACTAAGGCAAACTATTACTGAAAATTTTGGTGTAGATATTCAATACTACACGATCGTAGATTTCCAAGGATTCGAAAAAGCCGTTGACACCCTTGTACCAGATGGCGTCGAAATAGATGTTCCACATGATATGTCATCCGGTATAGGAATGAAGCTGAAGAAAGGCAAGCAAGTACTTCATGGAAATGAGCTATTAGGATATGTTCGTTTTCGCCATGATCGTTTAAGTGATTTTGGCCGTGTGCAAAGACAACAAGAGGTCGTTACAAAATTAATGGACGAGTCTATCCAACTTCATAATGTGGTCAAGCTCCCTAAACTAATGGGTATTATGAATTCCTATATTGATACAAATATGGATACCTCTACTATTATTGCAATCGGAAAAGATGTTATTACAAAGCAGGGTGGTAAGCTAGAAACATTACGTCTCCCCGAAGATGGGACATTTGAAAATAGACGCATTGACGGTATAGGTGATGTACTTCAAGTAGATTTTGAACAAAACAAAGAAGCACTTAAGCAATTTTTACAAGGAACCGGAGAAACTAGAAAATAGGTAGTATGAAGAGCTTATTCCAACTGTTCAATTAGTATTCGCCTGAGAATACTCCATTCAATTTTCAAAATAGAATTGCATGAATAACCGTTATGATAAGAAAGACATGAATATATCTGCTTTACAAACTTCCATTAATAGCGATCATTACCCTGAAACAAAAGCACAACTAATACAAGACGCAAAGTTCAAGGAAATTCAGATAGGTCCTGATCAAACGAATGAGTTTTTTCGTCAACAACAAGGACAATTCCCACTAGATCAAAATGGACAAGTACCAACTCAACAACAGGGATCATATGAACAAGTACCATCGCAAAATCAAGAACAACAATCTCAAGAACCAAAACAAACGAAGCAGGAACAGCAAGTTAAGAATGATGGAAATATTAGTGAATATGCCAAGCAAGTTATTGACTTAACAAATAAAGAAAGGTCTAAACAAGGTATTCCTGCTTTAAAAGTCGATTCGAAGCTTAGTAGTGTGGCTCAAAAGAAATCATTGGATATGCAACAAAACCATTATTTTTCACATACAAGTCCAACTTATGGATCCCCGTTTGATATGATGAGGGATTTTGGGGTCAATTATAAGAGTGCGGGTGAAAATATTGCTCAAGGTCAACAAGACCCACAAGAAGTTGTTAAAGCTTGGATGAATAGTGAAGGTCATAGGAAAAACATCTTAAATAAAAACTTTACACATATCGGCGTAGGGTTTGAACAAACAGAAAATCACTGGTCACAAATGTTTATTGGGAAATAAAAAAGGGAGTTCAACGAGTAATATGGTACCTATAGANNTCTATAGGTACCATATTACTCAGAGCTTCCTTATTTTTATTTTAGTCCATTTTCCTCCATTCTATTTAGAGTCTGGTTCCCTTGTCATCTCAAACCACATAGAATAAGTCATATGTATATTACCTAATTAAAATCGAACATGTCGCATTAACCCGTTAAAGCAATGTATGATGATCAAATATTTAAAATTAATCGAAAATTATATTGAATTTCTTTTTTATTATTGCTATACTTTTTAAAAATCTAATTTATCTAGGCGTTTAAGTTAAATCATAGTAAACTTAAATTGTAAAAGCAAAAGATATAATATTATAACAATTTAAGGAGAATCACATGAAAGTAAATAAAAATTTGCCTACACCTTTATATCATCAAGTAAAAGATTACTTAGAAGAAAAAATCATTTTAGGTGAATGGGAGCCTGGGTTTCAATTGCCTACAGAAAAGGAGCTGTCAGCCCAATTTCAAGTAAGTACCATTACCGTAAAAAGAGCCATACATGATCTAGTCAACAAAGGAATTCTTTATCGTCAAAGAGGAAAAGGAACGTTTGTAAGTAGGAAGGAGGATAAAGATATTTACCAGCTCGTTTCACTAAGGAATGAAGCAGAGGAAGATAAACACCATCCTCATAAGTCATTATCCTTCAAGGAAGAAGAAGCCGGTGTGAAAATTGGTAAAATGCTTAATATAAACGCTGCAGAGAAAGTCTATAAAATTCATAGGTTGAAAATTGAAGAAGAGACTCCAGTCGGGATTGAGTATACATACATTCCGTGCTCTTTATTTCCTGGTCTCACGGAAAAGGTAATAGAAGACGATCTTTTCTACAATGTTTTCACAAATAAATATGGAATGAATTTAGGAAAAGCAAAAATCTTTTTCTCCACCATAACTGCAGAGGACTATGAGGCAGATTTGTTAAACATCCCCAAAGGTGAGCAGCTATTTGTTTTAGAAAGGTTTACGTATACTGAGGAGCAGCAAATCATTGAATATTCGAGATTTATTATTAGACAAGAAAAATCACGATATTTTATCGAAATTAGACTATAAAAAGGTCTAATTTATACTCATATAATATAAAAATATAAAGTTATAATATTATATTCTTATATTAAAACTAGAATTTGAAAGGGTGAAGCATGAATGGAAAAGGTTTTTCAGTATATTGACGACCACGCTGATACGTATATTGATTGGTTAATCGAAGCGTGTAATCAACCAAGCGTATCCGCTCAAAATCGTGGAATGCTTGAAATGAAAGAACTTGTAAAAAGATTTTTAAAAAATATCAATGTCGAAGTTGAAGAACTAACAACAGACGGATATCCGATTATTTATGGAGAATTAGGAAAAAGTCATGGTAAAACACTTACATTTTATAATCATTATGATGTTCAACCTGAAGATCCAATTGATCAGTGGCAGAGCGATCCATTTAAAGCAAGCATTAGAGAAGGAAAAATTTTTGCAAGGGGGGTTGCAGATAATAAAGGAAACCTAATTGCTAGAATATGTGCTGTTCATGCTTATCAACAGGTATATGGAACATTGCCCATCAATCTCAAATTTATCTTTGAAGGAGAGGAAGAAGTTGGAAGTCCGCACTTAGAGTTTTTTGCGAATGAACATCCGGATAAACTCCAAACAGATGGAATCATTTGGGAAGGTGGTTCAAGAGAAGTTGAAAGCAAACGTCCACATGTTGGACTAGGTGTGAAAGGGATCTGTTATGTTGAGCTAGTTTGTAAGGGTGCCAATATGGATTTACATTCTTCGGAAGCAGCGATTATTGAGAACCCGGCATGGAGGCTCATTTGGGCATTAAGTACCTTGAAAAATGAACAAGAGGAAATATTAATCGAAGGATTTTACGACGATATCGTTCCATTGAGTGAGCTAGACAAAAAGTTCATTGGGTCGATGATTTATGATGAGGGAGCTACGAAGAAATTATACGGAATAGACAGCTTTTTGAAAAATGTATCAGGAGATATATTAAAGGAAAGGTTGACTGCTGAGCCAACATGTACAATATGTGGGATCGAATCAGGATATATCGGTGAAGGGTCAAAAACGGTTTTGCCGTCAATTGCAAAAGTAAAATTAGATTTTCGTTTAGTTCCTAATCAATCACCCGAGAAAATTGCCAAATTGCTAAGAAATCACTTAGATAAACACGGATACTCTGATATTGAAATTAACCAAGGACATGGATTACATCCTTTTAATACTAATCCAAAGGATCCTTTTGTCCAAACCGTCCTTGAAAGCATTCAAGAAGTGTATGAAGAACCACCTGTTATTTTGCGCAATCTAGCAGGTTCTAGTCCAATGTATAAAATGTTGAAAAATACAGATATTCCTGCAGTTCAAATCGGTGTGGCTAATCTCCAATCTAATTATCATGCACCGAATGAAAATATCTTCGTTGAAGACTATATTCAAGGGATTAAAGCTACAGCTGCGGTGATTAAGAACTTCAAATAAGTATGTGAAAAGTATTCTGTAATTTTAAAATATTCAAATTTGGGGGATGGGTATGAAAAAATCTTTTAGATTGGTTTTTGTCGCTTGTATTATTCTCGTCTTTATGGTTTCTGGATGCAGTAGTAATTCTTCAACTGGTGCAAAGAAGAGTGGAGAAGGAGGAAAAGACAAAACAACATTAGTGTTGGCACAAAGTGCCGATATAACGACATTGGATCCGCAAAATTCATTAAGTACAACAGGTGATCGTGTATTTAGGAACATGTTTAGCCGATTATTCAATAGGGACGACAAAATGGAAATTCAGCCGGAACTTGTTGATTCTTACAAAAATACAGATGACCTCACATGGAAGTTTAAGTTAAAGGAAGGAGTAAAATTCCATAATGGAGATCCTTTAACTGCTGAGGATGTTAAATATAGTCTTGAACGAGTGATGAAAGATCAGACATTAAAGGAATTTCCGTATTTTACACAGCTTTCAAAGATAAATGTCGTTGATGACTTAAATTTTGAAATCATAACGGATGGACCTATGCCTACATTATTAAGACTTCTAGCAAAAAGTGGTGCAGATATCATGCCAAAAAAATATATCGACAAAGTAGGGATGGATGAATTTTTAAAGAAACCAGTCGGTTCAGGCCCCTATAAATTTGTTAAATGGGATCGAGATGACCGAGTTGTTTTAGAAAGTTTCAAAGATTATTTTGCTGGAGCGCCGAAATGGAAGGAAGTCATTGTCAGAGCCATTCCAGAGAGCTCTACCCGTGTTGGTGAATTATTAACGGGTGGTGTAGACATTGCAACAGATATTCCACCGAATGAATGGGATCGTGTGAATGGTGAAAAGGGTGTATCACTTATAAATGGAGATACGACTCGTGTCATGCTTTTAGTCGTCAGAACAACAAAAGGATTTGCTACATCAGATCCGAAAGTTAGGGAAGCTATTGATTTAGCCATAAATGAAAAGGCTATCGTTGATTCTGTATTAAAAGGTACCGGTGTTCCAGTTCGAACACGTGTACCAGAAGGGGTAGTTGGTTCCAATCCAGATTTATATAACACGTATGAATACGATCTTGAAAAAGCCAAAAAATTATTGGCGGAAGCTGGATATAAAGATGGACTTGAAATTACATTAACAGCGCCAAAAGGTAGATACCCTCTTGATGGAGAAGTGGCTCAACTCGTTGCAAGTATGTTAGGTGAGGCGGGCATTAAAGTTAATCTAAAATTACTAGAGTCTAGTGCATATTTAGATGAGTATAATTCGAACTCCAATAAAGAATTGTTAATGATTGGCTTAGCAGATGGATTGTTGGATGCTTCTTATTCATTGGTTCACTATACAAAAGATCGTGCAGCAGGACAAACCGATTATTACAATCCGGAAGTAGAAAAGCTTTATCATGATGCTGGAAGAAATTTAAATGAAGAGGAACGAACTAAACAGTATCAAAAAATTCAATCCATTGTTGCTGAGGAGAGACCACATATTTTCTTATTCCAACAAAATGCGAACTATGGGGTTTCAGATCGAGTTACATTCAATTCTAGGCTTGATGAGGTAATTAATTTTTCCGATATTTCTTTGAAGTAATTTATTTGTTGAGATGAAAATGAGCGGGGCTGGGAAAGTAAAACTAGTCCCGTTTATGAAAGGAGATCTTGAATTGAAGAAGTATCTGGTGAAGAGATTACTACAAATTATCCCGGTTTTATTTATTATTACTTTTGTTGTTTTCGTATTAGTTTATCTAGCTGGTGACCCTGTTGCTTTAATGTTACCGGAAGATGCTTCTGAAGCGGACCGAGAAGCATTAAGAGCAGCACTTGGACTTAATGAACCATTTTTATATCAATATTTTCATTTTATTGGTGATTTATTTCGGGGGAATTTCGGAACATCCTTCCGCTATCATCAAGAAGCTTTGCCATTAGTATTAGAAAGGCTTCCCGCTACTTTTGAGCTAGCAGCTGCTTCTATGTTGATTGCTATAATTATAGCCATTCCAATGGGGATTTTTTCAGCACAAAAGAGAAATAGCTTTGTTGATTTATTTATTACAGGTGGCTCCGTTTTGGGAAAAGCAATGCCAAGTTTTTGGCTTGGAATTATGCTTATTCTCATGCTAGCGGTGAACTATCAAATATTCCCGGTATCAGGTAGGGGAACATGGGCACATTTAATTTTGCCGGCTATCACCTTAGGAACTGGTGTAGCGGCCGAAATGACGAGGCTAGTTCGTTCAAGTATGTTAGACATTTTAAACCAGGATTATATTCGGACGGCAAAGAGTAAAGGTGTAAGTGATACACTTGTTGTTTATAAACATGCCTTTCGAAATTCACTGATTCCGGTTGTAACGATTACTTCTTTACAAGTAACTCATTTAGTAAGTGGTGCATTAATTACCGAGACCGTTTTTTCTTGGCCGGGATTAGGACAATTATTAGTTCAAGCCGTAAATGGACGGGATATGGCGGTTGTACAAGCGGCTGTTTTTGTTATTGCTATTCTAGTTATTTTGATCAACCTCATTACGGACCTCATTTATCGTTTGCTTGATCCGAGAATTAATTATTCATAGGGGGTGAGAAAGTGGAAGTAAATGTAAATCGGGATGCAGTCGTTGATGTAAATAAACCGATCACAAAAACAAAACATAACCGTCTTTTCCGTTTAATAAAATTATTACTCCGAAGTAAGACGGGCACAACGGGGTTCTTCATTGTCTTTGCTGTTGTCTTTATTGCTATTTTTGCGAATATTTTAGCTCCTCATAACCCTGCTGCAAATAATTTAGGAGACATGCTGAAGCCGCCTGCATGGTTGGACGGAGGCTCTACGACTTATCTACTTGGAACAGACAATTTAGGTAGAGACATTTTAAGTAGAATCATATACGGGACTCGAGTGTCATTGTTAGTGGGAATTTTTTCAGTTATTTTAGCCGGTATCATCGGCATCTTAGTCGGGATTTTTGCAGGATATTACGGTGGAGTAATCGATAATATCTTAATGAGAATCGTGGATTCCTTCCTTGCGATTCCAAGTATTCTATTTATTTTAGTAGTTCTAGCTGTATTTGAACCAAGCATTATGGTACTTATTGTCGTCATCGGATTTACCAACTGGGTTACATATGCAAGGGTTGTAAGGGGGGAGGTACTAAGTATTAAGGAGCGGGAGTTTGTAAGGGCCTCAAGGTCTATTGGGACAAAAAATGCGACGATTATGTTAAAGCATATCTTTCCTAATATTATCTCCTCTTTTATTGTTATATCAACTTTAAGTGTTGCTACAACAATCATTTTGGAAGCATCTTTAAGTTTTCTTGGGTTAGGGATACAGCCCCCAACTGTTTCATGGGGAGGAATGTTGACGGATGGCAGGAATTATTTAGCTACGAACTGGTGGTTAGCCACTTTCCCCGGGATTGCCATAACGATTACGGCTCTTGGAATTATCTTTTTAGGTGATTGGCTTCGTGATGTATTAGATCCACGAACACAAGGAAGAAAATAGGAAGGGGGTAACAACATGGCCAAAACTCAGACACTATTAGAAGTGAAGGATTTGCAAACACATTTCTTTACAGAAAGTGGGACGGTTGCTTCCGTAAATGGTGTGTCTTTTTCAGTTGAAAAAGGAGAAACGGTCGGTATTGTCGGTGAATCAGGTTGTGGAAAAAGTGTAACGTCACTATCACTTCTGCAATTAGTTAGTGAACCTGGAAAAATTGTTGGTGGGGAAATACTGTTTGATGGAGAAAATTTATTGAAGTACTCCAAGCGGAAAATGCAGCAAATAAGAGGAAATAAAATTTCAATGATTTTTCAAGAGCCATTAACCTCCTTAAATCCAGTGTTTACTGTCGGAAGTCAAATTTCGGAAGCGATTAGACTCCATCAAAATGTAGATAAGTCAGAAGCGAAAAAGAAAGCAATTGAAATGTTAAAAAAGGTAGGAATACCGCGAGCGGAAAAACACTTTTATTCATTTCCTCATCTGCTTAGCGGAGGAATGAGGCAAAGGGTCATGATTGCTATGGCATTATCCTGCAATCCACAATTGTTAATAGCGGACGAACCGACAACTGCCCTCGATGTTACCATCCAAGCGCAAATATTAAAGCTAATGAAAAAACTGAGTGAAGAATATGGAACATCCATTATTATGATTACTCACGATCTAGGTGTAGTTGCCGAAATGGTGGATCGAGTGATTGTCATGTATGCCGGTCAAATTGTTGAGCAAGATAATGTTTTTAATATTTTTAAAAATCCAAAGCATCCTTATACAAAGGGATTACTTAATAGTACACCAAAAATACACCAATTAAAGGATCAATTAGAATCAATTGAAGGAAATGTACCAATACCTTCCGAAATGCCTACTGGATGTAAATTCCATCCACGATGTCCTTTCGCAATGGATATCTGTAGAAATCAAGAGCCTCCTTTAGTTCAAACAGGAGATGGAGCTGAAGTGAGATGTTGGCTTCATGGAGATGAAGAGGTGATTAATCTATGACCGTTACCACCAACGATAATTTAAAAAAGGATGATGAAACACTATTAGAAATTGAAGGGTTAAAAAAATATTTTCCTATTTCTTCAGGTTTTTTTGGGAAAACAAAGCAGTATATAAAAGCTGTGGATGGAATAAATTTAATTGTGAAGAAAGGAGAAACACTAGGAATAGTTGGCGAATCAGGATGTGGAAAATCTACAACTGGAAATACCATTTTGCGCTTGATTGAACCTACAGATGGAAAAATCATTTTCGAAGGGTCTGATATTACTAAACTATCAGAACGTGGAATGCAAAGAATTAGAAAGGATATCCAAATGGTTTTCCAAGATCCATTTTCCTCTCTTAATCCTAGAATGAGAGTATTCGACATTATCGCAGAACCACTTCGTACCCATAAAGTAGCAAAAGGGAAGGAATTAGAGCAAGCAGTTTACGAATTAATGGAAACCGTTGGGTTAGACCGATCATTCTCTAGTCGATATCCTCATGAATTTAGTGGCGGCCAAAGGCAAAGAATTGGAATTGCTCGAGCTTTAGCATTAAAACCAAAGTTAATTATTTGTGATGAACCAGTCTCGGCTTTAGATGTTTCTATTCAAGCACAAATATTAAATTTATTAATGGATTTACAAAAGAAATTTAATTTAACTTATATATTTATTGCACATGGAATTCCTGCAGTAAAATACATTAGTGATCGAATCGCTGTCATGTATATGGGGGAAGTCGTCGAGCTTTCATCAAAGGAAGGACTTTTTAAGCATACCCTCCATCCATATACGAGCGGTTTAATCGCTTCTGTACCAATACCTGATCCGACTTTAAGAGATCGTAAGGAACAATACATTTTAGAAGATGATCTACCTGATCAAACGAATTTACCAACCGGCTGCAGTTTCTATCCTAGATGTCCATTTGGTATGGAAAAATGTAAAGTTGAAAAACCAAAATTAAGACAAATTAGGGATGAACATTTTGTAGCTTGTCATCACCCACTACAAAATATTGTATCCTGATTGAACGGTGATGGAATAAAAAATGAGAAGGGCAGTGAAATAATGAAAATAATTGTTATAGGTTCTGGAATTGTTGGAGCTAGTACTGCTTACCATTTGGCTAGAAAAGGAGCAGAAGTAATTATTATTGATAAACAACATGAAGGCCAGGCTACTGCTGCAGGTGCTGGTATTGTGTGTCCATGGATATCTAGGGTCGATGATCAAGATTTTTATACATTGGCTAAAGGTGGAGCTTGCTATTATCCTTCTCTCGTTTCTCAACTAGAGGAAGATGGGGAATGTAATCTTGGTTATGGGTTAGTTGGTGCGTTGGCTGTTAGCAATGATGAGGAGGAATTGAACATAATCGAACAAAAGGTTAGAGCTCGCCAAAAGGAAAATCCCGAAGTAGGTGAAATTAGACGGCTGTCAGCCGAAGAAGCTCGCCAACTATTTCCTCCTTTAAGAGAAGATTTACAAGCTGTTCATGTCACAGGAGCCGCAAGAGTGGATGGTCGATTACTAAGAGATGCTCTTATACGAGGAGCAGAAAAACATGGTGCACATTCCTATACTGGTATCGCCAAGCTCGAGATTAAAAACGAGAAAGTAATTGGTGCCTATGTAAATGATGAATTTATTTCGGCTGACGCTGTGGTAATAACAGCAGGTGCATGGGCTCCAGAGCTACTGTCTCCACTTGGAATTGATATTCCAGTTGAACCACAACGTGGGCAAATTGTCCATTTACAACTTCCGGATCAGGATACCTCAAAATGGCCGGTTATCCTCCCGCAAAGCAGCCATTATCTTGTTTCGTTTGATGATTCAAGGGTTGTCGTTGGTGCAACACGAGAAACTGGTTCCGGATTTGATTATCGTGTAACCGCAGCGGGTTTAAAGGAGGTTCTTCACGAAGCACTCCATGTGGCACCGGGCCTTTCAGAGGGCACTTTGCAGGAAGTACGAATTGGATTTAGACCAGCTGGGCAGGATATATTACCGTACTTAGGACCAATTCCTACTTTAAAAGGAATAGTCATTGCCAACGGACTAGGTGCTTCGGGATTAACAATGGGCCCATATGTTGGATCACTAGCTGCAAATCTAGCAATGGGTGAAGATACGGAAATTGATATTACAGCTTACAATCCCCTTAGAAATCGTTTGAATGTTAACTAAAGAAATCAACTATCTAGAACAACAGAAATAGCATAACTCTTTACTTCAATAGAATATAATATTATAACTTTATAATTTACTAGATTGTTAAAAAATTAGTGACAGAGATTAGAGAAAGGGGTGTGATTCTCGACTGGATATTATCTGATTAAGCTTGTTTTTATCTATCACAAAATTGAACAAGGGGGAACAAAGTTGAAAAAACAATTCTTTGTATTATTCATTTGCCTTTTCCTTATCATCATGTCGGCTTGTGGAAATAAAACAGGAAATCAAGCGAATAAAGGTAACGGCAGTAGTGACAAAACGTTAGTCTTAGCTGCGTATGGTGGGAGTTATGAGAAAAAAATTAAGGAGGCAGTTATTCCAAAGTTTGAAAAGAAGTATGGTGTCAAAGTCAAGTATATAACGGGAAGTTCTGTCGACACATTATCGAAGCTTCAAGCACAAAAGGCGCACCCACAGATTGATGTTGCTTTTTTAGATGATGGTCCACAGGCACAAGCAAAAGCGTTTGGACTATTAGCACCGTTAGATGAAAAAGTGGTTACGAATTTGGAAAATTTATATGATATTGCAAAAGATGAAGATAACATCGGTGTTGGTTTTGGAATTATTTCAACAGGACTTGCTTATAACAAAGAAACATTTCAGAAAAATGGATGGGAGCCATTGAAATCTTGGAATGATTTAGCAGACCCAAAATTTAAAGGGAATCTAGTTCTACCATCGATTGCAAACACTTATGGTGTTCACTTGCTTATCATGGCCGCGAAAGCTAATGGGGGAAGTGAAGAAAATATTGTGCCGGGCTTTGAAGCTTTGAAAAAAATCGCAAAGAATGCAGTCACTTTTGACAAAACAGCAGACGTATCGAACTACTTTTTACAAGGACAAACGGTAGCGAGTGCGTGGGGAAGCAGCCGTGTCTATACATTACAAGATACTGGATTCCCAATAGAATATGTTATCCCTGAGGAAGGTGCGATCGCATTAATGTCTACGATTAGTGTTGTAAAAAATGCACCTAATAATGATTTAGCTCAAAAATTTGTGAATTTCGTATTAAGTGAAGAAGTACAAAAAGATTTTGCCGAAGCATTGTTTGACGGTCCGGTTAATAAAAATGTGAAATTAGAGGGAGATATCACGAAGAAGGTTCCATATGGACAGGCTGAAATTGATAAATTGATTAAAGTAAATTGGAAGCTTGTAAATGAAAAACGTGCAGAATGGACGGAGAGAGCAAATAAAGAAATTGAAATCTCGCATTAATGAAGAGGTGATAGAATGAGTTATTTAAGTTTGCAAAATATTGTCAAAAAATTCAATCAAGTCGAAGTTGTTAAGCGTTTAAGTTTAGATATTCAGCAAGGGGAGCTCATTTCATTTTTAGGTCCATCTGGATGCGGGAAAACAACAACCTTAAATATGATTGCTGGCTTTTTGGATGTTGATGAAGGAAGAGTTATGGTGGACGGGTCTCCCGTTCACTTGCTTCCGCCAAATAAAAGAGAAATGGGCATGGTTTTTCAAAATTATGCTCTGTTTCCCCACATGACAGTTTTCAATAATGTTGCTTACGGATTAGAGCTGCGCAAGGTTCCTAATAATGAAATCAAGACACGAGTGGCAGAGGCACTAGAAATGGTTCGGTTGTCTGGTTATGAGCACCGATACCCAAAGGAATTATCAGGAGGCCAGCAGCAACGTGTTTCATTGGCAAGGGCATTGGTCGTTAAACCAAAAGTGCTCCTCCTAGATGAGCCTTTAAGTAATCTTGATGCAAAGCTGCGCCAAGAAATGAGAGAAGAAATTGTTGCAATACAGAAACAGGTGAAAATTACGACCATTTTTGTTACTCACGACCAGGAAGAGGCACTAGCTATATCTGATCGTATTGCTGTAATGAATGGTGGATGTATTGAACAAGTAGATGATCCCGCCACCATTTATAATCAGCCAAAAACAGACTTCGTATCGCAATTTATTGGTGAAGTAAATCAAGTACAAGGGAAAATTCTTGAAACCTTTGAAGACAATTTATGCAAAATCAATTTTTATGGTAATGAGCAGCTTGTGGCCGTTCAAACTTCTGGAAAAAAAGAAATGAACTTCTTTATTCGACCGGAAAAGGTCAAAATATCACAGGAGGAAGGGGGCAAAGGCTTCCAAACACGGGTAGAAAGAAAATTATTTCTCGGTTCCAAAACAAGATACATTTTAAATGTTAAAGAGAAAAAACTCATTGCAGATATATCAAATACGGAGTTAAATCCTAATCATATTGAAGAGGGAAAGAATGTTCATACGTATTGGGAACCAGAGGATTTATTACCTTCAAAAGAGGTGAGTTAACTTGATGCAAGGAGATATCGTAACGAATCAAGAACAATCATTGTTACTTAAGCAAAAAAGGAAGAGAAATGCTAGAAAAAAACTAGATGTTTGGTTGCTACTACTACCGACACTACTTATCTTTATCTTTTTCTTTTTACTTCCATTAGTTTTTCTTTTTGTTACTAGCTTCAAAACTTTTGATGCTAATAGTGGAATTGGAAGTGAATGGACAATTCAAAATTATGTAAAGTTCCTATCTGATTCCTTTTATTTGAGCGTTTTATGGCGGACGGTGAAAATTGCTCTGTTAACGACATTGATCACAATCATCATTTCCTATCCGGTGGCCTACCAAATCTCAAAAGCGAAGGGAAGATTGAAAAACTACTTAACTCTCATTGTATTATCGCCATTATTAATTAGTATGGTGATACGTTCGTATGGTTGGGTGATTATTCTTTCTAATAAAGG
This sequence comes from Heyndrickxia sporothermodurans, assembly GCF_003055045.1. NCBI lineage: Bacteria > Bacillati > Bacillota > Bacilli > Caryophanales > Bacillaceae > Heyndrickxia > Heyndrickxia sporothermodurans. Next base: position 12,639 of record NZ_NAZB01000015.1, on the reverse strand, counting down.
GGTTATTAATAATACGCTGATGGATTTAGGTATTATTAATCAACCACTTACCTTACTTTATACAGAATTCAGCGTTATTTTAGGCATGATTCATGTTTTGTTTCCTTACATGGTATTAACGATCATGGGCTCTCTTGAAAGAATCGACCCGTCTGTCATTCGGGCATCGCAAAATCTTGGAGCAAGTTCTTTAAGAACCTTCTTTTCCGTAATGTTACCGCTAACATTACCAGGAATCTTTGCCGGTTCGGTAATGGTATTTAGCTTAAGTGTAAGCTCGTTTGTTACACCAGCAATTCTTGGAGGACCACAAGTAAAAGTGATGTCCTACTTAACTTATGAGCAAACAGCTGTAATGTTGAACTGGCCATACGGTTCAGCGATTGGTTTCCTTCTTATCTTTTTAGCGATTATCACGATTGTCATCTATAGTCGAATACTAGCTTATTCTGAAAAAGGAGTCGCCATCCAATGAGAAAAAGACTTCCAAAACTTACATTAAACACATTCTGTATAATCGTATATATTTTTTTACTGGCGCCGATTGTGGTAGTTTTACTTTCATCTTTAACGAAAACGGAATACATTACATTTCCCCCAAAGGGATTGACATTACGATGGTACACTGAATTAATCAATCATCCTGAATTTATGCAATCGTTAATTCTTAGTATCGTTGTTGCTCTTGGAACAGCCATAATTTCGACAATTATCGGCACATTTGCATCACTTGCTGTTGTAAGAAACCAATTCAAAGGAAAAGAAGCAATTGTACAGTTGATTGGCTCACCACTGTTAATTCCTTCAGTCGTATTTGGAGTCGCGCTTCTTCAATTTTATTCATGGATTGGACTTGCAGCGAGTCCGCTTGCCTTGATTATTGGACATATCATTTTAACTGTTCCGTTTGTGCTACGTCTAGTCGTTGCTAGTTTAGTTGACTTTGATCGTTCCATTGAACGGGCGGCTATGAATCTAGGAGCGAGTTCATGGAAAGTATTTTTTCACATTACCTTACCGATTATTAAATCAGGAGTTATTGCGGGCTGTATCTTTGCTTTTATTACCTCGTTTGATGATCTGACTGTTGCCTTGTTTATTGTCAGTACTGATGTTGTAACGTTGCCCGTTAGAATCTATACGTATATGCAGTACCAATACGATCCTATCATTACGTCAATTTCAAGCATCATGATTTTATTTACTATTATTTTAATGATTGTAATCGAAAGAGTACTAGGTGTTGGAAAGGTATTTGCATCCAAAAACTAACAAGTAGGTGTTATCATGCATATCAACAACCATCCAATATTGGGAGAGCGTTTACACGATCCCGTTACGATTTATTTCAATGGAAAACCACTTCGCGCCTATCAACAACAAACAATAGCCGCAGCATTAATAGCGAATGATGTCAAAAAGTTCGGGGAAAGCAGAAAACTGATGCAAGCTAGAGGCTTATTCTGTTCTCGTGGTCGTTGCTGCAGCTGCTATATGACGGTGAATGGGGAGGACCATGTTAGAACATGTATGAAAATGGTTGAGGATGGGATGGAGGTATTTCCGAATATCGGAGATCCGGATGTGAGGGGGAATAATCATGGAAACTGATGTACTTATCATCGGTGCGGGTCCTGCTGGACTATTGGCAGCCTATGAGACCGTATCGAGAGGGCTGGATGTTGTGATCATTGACGAATCTAGTTATCTTGGCGGCCAGCTTCCACAGCAAACTCAAATGTTGTCAATGCTGCCATCTCAATACCCGCCAATGAGAGGCTTTGAATTAGCCGAATTATTAATCAATCAATTACATGAATTTCCCGTGAAAATTTTATTAAATCATTCATTTATCGGATTGTATCAAGACGGAAGTATTGGTGTGTCCGATGGGGAAAATGTTTTTCCAATATCAGCAAAAAAAGTGATTGTGACAACAGGCGCAGCTGAACGGGCCGTTCCATTTTTGAAATGGACGTTGCCAGGCGTTATGACGATTGGTGCTGCGCAAACTTTAGTCAATCGGGATTTTGTCGTTCCGGGGAAAAAAGCGGTTATTTTCGGCTCAAGTGATTTTGCGCTTGATGTAGCGATTCAACTTAAACAAGTTGGCGTAGAAATTGAAGGAATCATTGAAAAATCAACTAAATTAACAGCCCGGGATACGGATAAAATAAATCTAATCAAACAAGCAAGCATCCCCATTTATCTTAATTCTTTTATTAAGGAAGTAGGGGGAAATGGTCAGGTGGAAGAGGTTTATGTACAACAGGATCAGGAAGTAAAAACGTTCCATGTTGATCTTGTTTGTGTAGACGGAGGGAGAAAACCGATTACAGAGGTATTTTACCAATTGGATTGTTCGTTTAGTTATCAAGAAAAACTCGGGGGGTGGGTCCCTCAATATAATGAGCGTTTCCAGTCCAGTCAAGAAAAGGTTTACCTAGGTGGGAATGCTGCAGGGGTATCCTTTCATGGTTCCATCTTATTAACAGGAATGATCGCTGGTATCAGTGTGTGTGAGGATCTTGGCGTATTGAAGGTCGACGAAGCGAATAGCTTAAGAGATTCATTATTTAAAGAGATAAAAATAATAGAGTCCAAACAAGATGAACATTTGTGGTTAGAAAGAATGACACACATCGAAAATTTCCTCCATCCTAAACTGAAGAATCAATTTATTTCTTAGAGAAAACAAATCTGGAGTGGGTGAAAGGAGAATTATATGGATAAAGAAACGATTATTTGCCGCTGCGAGGAATTAAGCGTGGAGGAAATTGAAGAGGTGATTCGTTTAGGGGCGGAATCTTTTGATGATATTAAACGAATCACACGATGTGGGATGGGGCCATGTCAAGCAAAGATGTGTGCAGATATAGTGTCACAAATGATCCGCGAACAAACAGGAAAAAATTATGAGGAGATCCCGCTACCACGAACAAGAATGCCCGTATCTCCAATTTCAATAGAAACATTATCCACAAATAGTCAACATTTTTCTGCAGTGAAATCTGTTCTAGATGAGGTTGAACTCGAAGATGGGAAGGTGAGATAAAATGAATACGTCCTATGAAACGATTATCATTGGAGGAGGAGTCATTGGAAATAGTATTGCCTACCATCTTTCTGAACGATATAAAGAGGGTGTCCTCGTAATCGACAAAAAATATCCCCTTTCCGGTACTTCGGGGTCCACTCAAGCTTGGGTTTGGGTACATAATAAAACGCCATCGTCCTATGCTGAATTTAGTATGTATAGTGCTGAACTATATCCCTATTTATCAAAAAAAATAGGTGATGTGGAATATAAAAGAACGGGTGGACTCTCCCCGTTTTTTAATGAAAAAGATCGAGATAAGGCCAAACGATTGGCGGAATCGTATCGTGAAATTGGTATTAAAATAAAGGTTTTATCACGGGAAGAAGTGATTGAAAAGGAACCTTCCATTAATCCAAATGTTGCTGGGGCTACGTTTAGCAAAATCGATGGAAATGTGAATCCCTTCAGACTTGTCGATATGTATATGAGAGCGGCTAAGAAAAATGGTATCGAGTATTCTTATTATAATGAAGTAATCGATATTCAAAAGAAAAACGATCAATTTATCGTTTTTACCAAAAAGGGCGAGTACACTTGTAAAAACGTCATCTTAGCTGGGGGCACATGGTCACGGGAATTGGGAAAAATGCTAGGCGTCCATATTCCAGTAAACCAAGTAAGAGGGCAAATTCTTGTAACCGAACCTCTAAAGCCATTTATCAATTATACGATCAGTGGAATGAGACAAGCGAATAATGGGGAAGTGTTAATTGGTTATTCCATGGAAGAGGCCGGTTTTAATCGTTCCACTACATTAGACGTTATGCAGGAAACGGCAAATATGGCTATGTATTATATTCCTGATCTTGGCAAGGCAAAGGTTGTCCGAGCTTTTTCAGGTATTCGTGCTGTCCCGGAAGATGGGCTGCCGATTATTGGGAAAGTTCCCTCTGTCGAAAATCTTTATGTCGCTACCATGCATAGTGGGATCACGCTTTCTCCTTTAGTAGGGACATTAATGACAGAATTATTAGTCGACGGAGATACATCCTTATCGATTGCCCCATATTCGATAGAAAGGTTTAAATAAGGAGGAAAAGAGACGATGAAGGATTTTGTAAAAGTAGGTAATTTACAAGTGGCACAAGTACTCTATGAATTTATTAATGCAGAAGCGCTTCCTGGAAGTAAGGTGGATCAGGAGCAGTTTTGGTCCGGTTTAGAAACCCTTATAAAAGATTTGACTCCAAAAAACAGGGAATTATTGGCCCAACGCGATGATTTACAAAACAAAATCAATTCATGGCACCGTGAAAATAAAGAGTTTGATTTTAATAAATATCAATCATTCTTGCAAGAAATTGGTTACTTAGAGCCAGAGGTTGATGATTTTAATATAACGACGGAAAATGTCGATGATGAAGTAGCGATTCAAGCAGGACCACAGCTTGTCGTACCAGTTGATAATGCACGCTATGCACTGAATGCCGCAAATGCACGATGGGGAAGTCTCTACGATGCATTGTACGGGACGGATGCGATCAGTGAGGAAGCGGGAGCCCAGCAAGGAGGAAGCTATAACCCCATTCGAGGGGAGAAGGTCATTCAATTTGCGAGAGAGTTTCTTGATCAAGCAGTCCCATTAAAAGAAGCTTCCCATCGTAATGCGGTCAAATATTCTATTGTTGAAGGGAAATTATCTGTTTTACTTAGTGATGGACAAACGACTCGTCTCCAAGATGAATCTAAATGTATTGGCTACCAAGGAGCAGCAGGGGAGCCGTCCGCTATTTTATTGAAAAATAATAGTCTTCATCTAGAAATTCAAATCGACCGTACCCATCCAATTGGTCAGACAGATGAAGCGGGGATTAAAGACATCCTTTTGGAAGCAGCATTAACGACGATTATGGATTGTGAAGATTCGGTCGCTGCAGTAGATGCTGAGGACAAGGTGCTTGTATATCGAAATTGGCTTGGATTAATGAAAGGTGATTTACGTGCAACTTTTAAAAAAGGGAGCCAAACAATCACTAGAACGCTTAATCCTGATCGCGTGTATACGGCTGTTACAGGTGAGGAAATTCATTTAAAGGGCCGTTCACTCATGTTTGTTCGAAATGTAGGACATTTAATGACTAGTAACATGATCGTAGACCAGGACGGTAAGGAAGTTCCCGAAGGAATGTTAGATGCCGTGTTTACGAGTTTATTAGCCAAACATTCTCTACTTGGGAATGGAAACTATCAAAACTCTTCAAAGGATTCGGTCTATATCGTAAAGCCAAAAATGCATGGATCACAGGAAGTAGCATTTAGTAATGAAATTTTTGACCGAGTGGAGGACCTACTTGGGCTTAAGCGAAACACGTTAAAAATTGGTGTGATGGATGAGGAACGCCGTACATCAGTAAACTTGAAAGCTTGCATTCGTGAAGTGAAGGATCGAATTGTCTTCATTAATACAGGGTTCTTAGATCGAACTGGGGACGAAATTCATACATCAATGGAAATCGGCCCAATGATTCGTAAAAATAACATGAAATCATCGAAATGGCTGCAGGCGTATGAGAAATCTAATGTAATGGTTGGTTTAGAGAGTGGACTTAAAGGCCGCTCACAAATTGGTAAAGGAATGTGGGCGATGCCAGATTTAATGGCTGACATGTTAAAACAAAAAATCGGCCATGTAGAAGCAGGTGCAAATACGGCTTGGGTCCCATCACCAACGGCCGCTACCTTGCACGTACTTCACTATCATCAAGTGGATGTGACAAAAGTGCAGAAAGAGCTGGAAAAAGAGGACGGGGATTTGCTACGTGATATTCTCACCATACCGGTAGCCGATCAGATTGATTGGAGTCCAGAAGAGATTCAACAGGAATTGGACAACAATGCACAAGGTATTCTTGGATATGTTGTTCGCTGGGTAGAACAAGGAATTGGCTGTTCCAAAGTACCGGATATTAATAATGTTGGATTAATGGAAGATCGAGCAACTCTACGAATTTCGAGTCAACATATCGCGAACTGGCTCCATCACGGAATATGCACAAAGGATCAAGTTCTAGAAACGTTACAGCGAATGGCAAAAGTAGTGGATAAACAGAATGCAGGAGATGCTAAATACCATCCTATGGCGGAAGATTACGCCAACTCTATCGCCTTTCAAGCTGCCTGTGACCTTGTTTTTAAAGGCTATGATCAACCAAATGGATATACCGAACCAATTTTACATCGTCGCCGTTTAGAAGCGAAGGCGAAATTTGCTGTGAAACAATAATAGACAATCGAGGGCATTCTACATATAGGATGCTCTTATTTGAAGACTAGTCGATAGGAGGAGTATGTACATTGAAATTTACTAGATTTCAAGCTGATTCTACCGTTTATACGGGTGTGATGACAGAGGGAGCCGTTAAAGAAATAAAAGGGAATATATTTGGGGATTGGGAATTTACAGGTAAGGAATTCGTAGAAAATGAGGTGAAATTATTGGCCCCCTTAGAGCCCAATCAGATCATTGGAATAGGAGCAAACTATGTTTCAAAAGTGGATGATTTACCTAGTGAACTTCCGGACATTCCTGTATTCTTCTTTAAACCAACATCATCTGTTATCGGAACGGGGGAAAGCATTGTCATTCCAGAAGGAATTGACCAAGTAAAATTTGAATCGGAATTGGCGATTATCATCGGAAAGCAAGCAAAAAATATACATGAAACAGAAGTGCTAGAATACATATTTGGCTATACGGTTGCCAATGATGTAACAGCTCCCCAATATTTTCACCAAGATGGACATTGGACCATCGGCAAATCGTTTGATACATTTACACCTTTAGGGCCGGTTATTGAAACGGAACTCGACCCATTCCAAATTCGCGTTGAAGCAAGACTAAATGATATAGAAAAGCAAAATAGTGCAACCGAATTAATGATTATTCCGATCCGTAAGATGATTTCCTATCTTTCAACCGTCATGACCCTTAAACCAGGTGACGTAATCTTAACAGGAAGCCCTGTCGGTGCAGAATTCGTGGAAGAAGGAGACGTGATTGAATGTGAAATTAAAGAGATTGGTAGACTTCAAAATAGTTTTGTAACGGCAAATATACTTACCTGATTGGGATTTGGACCGAGCCCACTGTTAGTCCTTACTGGAATGTAAGGACTGTTTTTTTTTATTGGATAAATTATTATATAGTAGGGAACGCTAACAACTATCTGTTTTTTAGGAGGAATATGATGTATCATCTTTTTTCACATAACGATTTGGATGGAGTGGGCTGCGGAATTATTGCGAAGCTGGCTTTAGGTAATCAGGTGACGGTCAGTTATAATTCAATTGGAAGACTTAATCATTCGGTGGCATATTTTCTTGAAAATGCTACAGGCAACGAGCGATTGATCATTACTGACTTGTCCGTGAATGAGGATAATGAAAAGAAAATAAATGAGTATGTGGCAGGCGGTGGAGAGGCGTTATTAATTGATCATCATAAATCGGCTTTGCATTTGAATGAGCATTCTTGGGCGGCTGTAACAGTAGAGCAAGAAGACGGAAAACTGACATCCGCAACTTCACTTCTGTATGACTATTTAGTGGAACAAGGGCTGTTAACGAAAACAAAGAGTGCTGATGAATTCGTTGAATTGGTGAGACAGTACGATACGTGGGAATGGGATGCTAATCAGAATTTCATGGCGAAGCAGCTTAATGATTTGTTTTTCATGATTAGTATCGAGGAATTTGAAGAAAAAATCCTTTCCAAACTTGAGGACGATGAGCCTTTCCAATTCGATGAAATCGAAAGCAAGTTGCTTCATGTAGAAGAAAGCAGGGTAACACGATACATAAACAGAAAGAAACGGGAAGTTTATCAAATGACCATTGACGACCATTTAGTCGGGGTTGTCCACGCGGAAAACTATCATTCGGAGTTAGGAAATGAATTATCGAAGGAATTTACACATCTCGACTATATCGCGATGGTCATGGTCGGTGGTAAACGAATCAGCCTTCGAACAATTCATGATAATGTGGATGTATCCGAAATCGCGGCACTATATGACGGAGGTGGTCATCGCAAAGCATCAGGTTGTAATTTAACAGAAAAGGCATTCAAGCAATTCGTTGAACAGACATTTTACTCCGAACCGTTGAAGCGCGATGCATACAACAATCAATATAATCTAAAAGGCTCTCCGGATGGCTCGTTCTATAAAGGTAAAAATGATGAAGCGATATTTGTTTATCAGAAAGGCAAAGGGGACTGGCAGATTAAAGTGAATCAAAAGCCACTTGAAACAGACTTTCCTTCTTTTGAGGCAGCGGAAAAGTATTTAAAGAAAGAATACGCTGCTACCTTGGTTCGTGATGCGGAGTGGATTGATCATTTGATGGGATTTTCACCTTATAAAAAATAAACATAAACCGCAGAAAGTAGTAATTTTCTGCGGTTTAATCTAACAACGGTATTAATTGATGAATCGCGGTCTCAAATTAGAAAAAACAAACTGTGGACAGTGAAACACATCGCATATTACGATTATTTATTGTTACCATAACTAATTAGGTTTGTGAAGATTCGGTATCCTCCTGGAACTTGGTCTTGGATTTGGCGATAGAATACAAGATTGGTATATAGATAGGTTCCTTTTCCATATTTCGCCATGAGGATGCCTCCTGTAAATGGATCTTCGTTTGGATCGGCCATGCTTACAAAGGTTTCAAATTGATTATCCCATTCCATCGGGTAATAGAGACCTCGTTCTTGAATCCAGTTATCCCAGTCACTATCAGTAATTTTATTCGGATAATTGAATAATGGAGAATCTGGCTTTAGCACGGTCACTTTAGCGTTTTCATCTGTTACTCTCCAGCGAATGGATGGGTCGCCAATTTTCAACTTATAAGGTGTTGTTTGTAGCGGGTCCCAACGGTCACCTGGTTTATGATACTGAACGACTAAATGTCCACCATCTTCTACATATTTTAGAAGGCGAGCATTATTTTGCAATAGATCATCACGTGACAGATACGCACGGATACCTGTTACGATAGTATCATATTGATTTAAGTCCCCAGTTGCAAGATCGGCTTCTGATAGTTTCGTAATATCGAATCCTGCGTTTGTTAAATAATCTGCTACTTTATCAAAACCACTATCAATATATCCTACTTTTAAATGGTCCGGTTTTAGTAGTTCAAAAGCTACGCCTTTTAGTTCTGCAGGATATTGATAGTAAAAGGTACCAATGTGATCATATTTTATTTCCTGAATCGTAGAGTCAAAGGATTTTCCGTTTACAGCTGTTACTGCAGATAGATTGAAATCACCTTCTTGGATGTTTTTTGGTGGTGCGAGTTTGAATGTTACTTCTTTTTCTTCTAGCTTTTTATCAAAATTTACCTTTGATGTTTGAGGTGAAACCTTCCATCCAGCAGGGATTTTTAAGCGGACGGATGAGCTTGTTTTTCCTTCCCGGTAGTTTTTGAGCTTAACGATAACGGGAATTTCCTTTTGAACGTTCGCTGTATTTACAACAATATTTTCAGGTGATAATGTTGCGCTTACATCAGGAAGTACCGCTACAGTACCTTCTAATTCTTGAACATGCACCGTTTTTGTTCCTGATGATTCATATTGTATATTGGCTTGGATAGCAGGTTGTTTGTATGCATGATAGTACTCAGCATCTTTTGGAACCTTCACCTCAAATGAAAGATTTAATTTTTTTCCCGGTTTTAAATCCTTGCTTCCGGTCTTACTTTTTACTTTCCAACCTTTTGGTACGTTTAGTGAAACATTTACCTTTTTAAGTTTTTGTTTTCCATTGTTATTTAAGCTCACTTGGACTGTTGTTTTTTGCCCTTTTGTAAGTATGTTTGATTGTGCTTTTGCAGTTACTTCTAAATTTGAAGAGATGATGCTTGCAGTTTGAAGTTGTTCTTCTTTAAGTGAAAACTTATGAAGCAGATCGGCTTTCATTTCTTTATTTAACTTTGCTTTCTTCGTTTTCTTTACTAGATTTCTTACATCTTTCAATGCTTTTTGCGTTTTTATAAAAATACGGTCTCGATTTGGATAGGAATGAATGATTTGGTTAAGTTCTTGTTGGAATTTTGTGAATTGTCTTTTTAAACCTTTTTCTTTTGCAGGAAGGGTTTGTGCCCATTCAAAAAAATTATAAGGAATACCTGCAAAAAGTTCATTGCTGTTTTTGGATTGAACAGCGGAGTACAGTAACTCTAATTTAAATTGCCTTGGTTCTGCTGGAATATCAGAGCCCATTCCTTGGCTTTTATGCATATAACGTGACTGTTCACCAAGCTGTGGATAGGTCATTCCATAAATTGGATCATACATCCCAATTTCTAAAGTCGTTGTGACAGGATCTTTAGAACCTGATGGTAAGTACAGCTTTTTAATTTGCCAAGTAGACAAACCTTCTTTTAATTGATCTGGAAATACAGTGGGATCAGCAGCATCCTTAAATGCGCGTTCACTGAGAATTTCCATTGTTCTGTGGTGCCCATGTTGGGTGTCATCATTACGGAAGGAAGGCATAACGATATCCGGCTGGTAAGTACGTATGAATCTAATTAAACGTTCGTAAGTTAACTTTTCTCCCCATTTGCTTAACGTTTCTTCCGGAGTTTTTGAAAATCCAAAGTCATAAATAGAATCAGAGGTAGTCTCACTTAAATGATAGGCTTTTACACCGGTGATTTTAGCCGCTTCAATCATTTCGCGTGATCGAATAATGCCGAGTGCATTACCTAGCTCATCTCCAATTTCATTTTGTCCACCTTCTCCACGATTGGCGATAAGACTTGATGTTTTCACACCTAATCCTCGTGATAAGTAAGCTAGAAAGTCACTTCGCTCATCATCGGGATGGGCACCCGTATTTAAAAAGGTAACCGTTGTTTCAAGTGGCTTTACGGCATTCCATAAATCTACATCCACTTTTTTGCTTCTTTTGCGTTCCCGTTTAGAGGAATAATAGTAACCGCCAATAAAATGGATAGCAATGCATATAATAGTTTCTTCACTTGTGTAACCCCTTTCATTTTTTTAGTTAAGGTTTTAAATGTAAGTCACCCCTTTTGTCCTAGGTATTTAGTAGGTTAGTTAATATTCCTAACTAACAGGACCAAAAAACCTTAACTAATAAATAACATATCGATTGAATAATGTAAATACTCTTTATTTTTTAAAAAAGTAATTAAAACCTAACTAACTAATCCGAATAGGTTTGTAAATAAAAATATTCAAAAAATATATTGTAAACGTTTTCCGAATAGGTTATATTATCTTTAGTTAATTAGTAAACTTTACTAACCAAAAAGATTAGGGCAGTGATGTTATGAGCTTAAAAGGAACACCGATGGAAATGAAATCTATCAATAAAAAAAGAGTGCTTCAATGTATTCAAGACTTCGCTCCCATATCGAGAGCAGAGATTTCAGCAAAAATTAAAATTAGTAAACCAACTGTATCGATATTGGTGGATGAACTTATAAACGATAACTGGGTAATTGAAAAAGGAATTGGTGAAGCTTCCTCCCAAGGTGGGAGAAGACCGATACAATTATTTTTTAATCATAAGGCTGCTTATGTTATCGGAATCGATATTGGTGGAACAAAAGTAAAAATAATCATCAGTGATTTAAGTGGCAATATTGTAGCTGAAAATAGTTTTAAAACAAATGAATATTTGGAAACGGGGTTGTTAAGTCACATTTCCAAGGAAGTGGATTGGCTAATCGATAAGGAAAAGATTGCCCAAGAAACGATCTTAGGAATGGGAGTGGGGATACCAGGAATCACCGATACAATTAGTGGTTTGGTAGTAGAGGCACCTAGCTTAAATTGGTTCAATTATTCCATTATAAACGAAGCGAAAAAATATTTCTCATTTCCAATTTATGCTGACAATGATGTGAATGTTGCTGCCCTTGGGGAACAATGGCTTGGCAAGGCCAAAAATAAGAATAATGTACTCTTTATTGCTATTGGGACAGGGATAGGATGCGGCATTATTATTAATAATCAACTGTATCGTGGTTCCTCCAGTGCCGCTGGAGAAATGGGTTATATGGTAACTGATAAAAAAGATGTGAAAAGCAATTTTAAACCTGTTTTTTATCGATATGGCTATTTAGAAAGTGTAGCCGGAGGAAAATCAATTGGGGAAAAACTAACTGAGAAGATTCGAAACCAGAGTGAACATCCATTATTTGAAGCAGTAAAAAACACTGATTTAAGTGCGGAAACTGCTTTTAAATTAGCACAAGCTGGTGACAAAATAGCCCAGCAAATTATAGATGACGCAACTGATCATTTAAGCTATGGAATTGTCAATGCTGCCAGTTTGCTAAATCCGGAGATCATTATTTTAGGAGGTGGTGTTTCGAAATCAGCTGAACAAATTTTACCTAATGTACGTGAAATTGTGAATCAATATCTTCCGAGTTCAGTAGAAATCTACACATCACAGTTAGGGGACAACGCAGGGGTTTTAGGAGCTGTTTCACTATTTTTACGAGAACATGAAAGTATCATTAAACATTCATAGGTATTGTAAAAA
>NZ_NAZB01000014.1:0-123839 GCF_003055045.1 Heyndrickxia sporothermodurans | reverse complement strand
ACAATTATATGGACTTAATCGAAAATCAATCCCTATGTGCACGAATCCACAAGATGAGGGAAGACGAAGCGCGAAAATCAATCCCCATGTGCATGAATCCACTCGATATGGAAACAAATTCCACAACGCCAGCATCAAATTCCCGAATCCGAAATATACAATCAGAGGGAGGAAATTTCCCCATCAAAAAGGAATATACATACAATAATAAGCGAACGAGGAAAGAGGGATGGGGATGGGGTTCTATTGGACTGGACTTTTATTTTGGGTATTATCGGGAGCTTACTTATTTCTGTTTATCGGTGGACTGCTGGCAAGATCGTGGAGGGCGTTGGTTGCTAGTGGAATTGCGGTGATATTGCCGTCGCTTTACTTTTTCGCTGCGGAAAATTGGTTAAGACTTGCGATATCGCTGCCTTTTCTTTCTTTTATCTTGGCTTATTTGGTGAGAAAAAAAAGATCCATATAAAATTGTTTAAGTTTGTTATCTAGTCCGAGGTTGGATTACTAAGTTAAAATATATACCTATTTTTTGAGATGGGAGACCTAATATGAAAATAAACCGAACTAATGATTTCGAACTAATTGCTAAGTTGAATAAGCATGTACACGATTTGCACATAAAGTTATATCCCAAGCACTTTAAAGAATATAACTTTGAAGAGGTGAAGGCTTTCTTTGCAAGTATTATTGATATAGAGGAATTCGTGTTTCTTATTTTGGAACAAAATGAGCAGCCTTTAGGTTATGCGTGGATAGAATTAAGAGAGTATCCGGATAACCCTTTTAAAAAAGCGTATAAATCTGTATATGTGCATCAAATTAGTATTTCAGAAAATCAAGGCAAAAAAGGTTACGGTTCAAGATTGATGGACGAAATCTGTAATATTGCACGTGCAAATGGGATAAATAAAATTGAATTAGACTATTGGTGCGATAACGAGATAGCAAAAAGCTTTTATAAGAAAAACGGATTTGTAAAATACCGTGAATTTGTTTATAAGGACATTTAAACTTGATACTGTACTCTGAGTAAAAAATACAAGAGGTGCAATTGTACTATACCTTCTTTAATTTATCCAAAATTATGTTTCAAAAGGGGGAAGGAAATGAGTAATTTAAAAGGGAAAATTGCCATCGTTACGGGGGCTAGTCGTCGAAATGGGATTGGTGCTGCGATTTGTTTAGAGCTTGCTCGAAGGGGGGCGGATATATTTTTTACCCATCTTCGCCAATATGATCGGCAAATGGACTATTATATCGAAGAAGATTTTCCAACTGAGCTTGAGGGGGAATTGAAGGATATGGGTGTACGGGTCGGATCATTAGAGGTTGATCTTAGTCTGCCAGATGGACCTGGGAATCTATTAAATGAAGTGGAAAATCAATTAGGTTTGCCTTCTATTCTAGTGAATAATGCGACATATAGTATTGATGTAGATTATAAAGCAATGACAATTGATATTCTGGACCGTCATTATGCTGTAAATGTTCGTGGAACATGTATGCTTACAGTGGAATTTGCAAGACGAATTGAAGGAAAGCACGGTGGCAGAGTGATTAATCTCGTTTCGGGTCAAGCTAAGTCACCGGAACCGGGTAACTTAGCTTATGTGACGACCAAAGGGGCGATTTCGACATTTACGAAGACGATGGCCTTAGAGGTTGCGAAACATCGCATTACTGTTAATGCTGTTGACCCAGGTCCAACTGATACGGGCTGGATGAGTGATAAGTTAAAAGAACATTTATTGCCTAAATTCCCGATGAGGAGAATCGGACAACCTGAAGATGCTGCTCGCATTATCGCTTTTTTGGCAAGTGATGAGGCGGAGTGGATCACGGGGCAGATTATTCATTCGGATGGGGGATTTTGGGACTAATCTCATTCAGAAGGGTGAAGCGAGGAAATAAGGGTTATTCAACGGTATCTTCTATTAACAAAAGAAAAGAAAATAAAAAAAGTGGATTCGAGAATATGTCGAATCCACTTTTTATACTCTGTTTAACTATAATATCTGACCAAAACAAAAACTAAAGAGGATATTTTGAGCAAGGATGTCTAAAATATCATTGAGATTGACTGCAAATGAGCAGTCTTTTTAATGTAAAACGCGTGTTCATTGACAAAAAAATAAGCAGGAGTATACTTGGAATTGAACAATTGTTCAAAACAAATGTTCAAAATAGTAAAAGAGATATGCCTATAAAATCAGAACAAATAATCCCTTTCCTGAATGGAGGAGTAATAATGAGTCAAATGCAAAAACAAATTCAGCTTGCAAAACGTCCGATTGGAACGCCTTCGATAGAGGATTTTGCTTTTATTGAAGCACCAATTGGAACACCGTCAGATGGTGAGGTACTGATACGTACCGTATATATTTCAGTTGATCCGTATTTACGTGGAAGGATGCAGGATGTAAAATCATATATTCCACCATTTCAATTAAACGAGGTCATTACAAGTGGAGTCATTGGCCAAGTTGTAGAATCAAAGTCGGAACAGTTTGCTAAAGGTGATTTAATCATTGGTACTCTAGGCTGGCAGGAATATTCGATTGCGAACGAGAGAGAGATTCGAAAAATTGATCCGACGTTAGCTCCTGTAACAGCGAACCTTAGTATTATTGGAATGACAGGATTAACAGCATATTTTGGCCTGCTTGATATTGGACAGCCGAAAGAAGGAGAAACCGTTGTCGTATCTGGAGCTGCTGGGGCAGTGGGATCGACCGTTGGACAAATTGCGAAAATTAAAGGGGCACGTGTCGTGGGGATTGCCGGGACAGAAGAAAAATGTCGCTACCTTTTAAATGAACTCGGATTTGATGCAGTAATTAATTATAAAAAGGAAGATGTTCCTAGTGCATTAGAAAAAGCTTGTCCGAATGGAATCGACATCTATTTTGATAATGTTGGTGGCGTTATTTCTGATGCTGTATTCCCACTTCTTAATAAGTTTGCGCGTATTCCGGTTTGTGGGGCAATTTCTGCCTATAATAAAGTCGATATTGATATGGGACCACGCGTTCAAACTGCACTTATCAAAACAAGTGCCCTTATGAAAGGATTTACACTAGGAGATTACTCTAACCGATTTAAAGAAGGCGGTACCGCACTTGCCAAATGGTTAAACGAAGGCAAACTTAAATATGAAGAAACCATTACCGAAGGATTCGACCATATTATCGACGCCTTCCTTGACCTTTTTAAAGGGGCTAATCTCGGTAAGCAACTCGTCAAAGTAGCGGATATTGAAGAATAACTGGTGAACCCCATTTAAAGGATATTATTTACTTTTAAAACTGAAGTGTTTGAGCGGGAGGCAGGGGTAGGGAAGTCCCCTGCGGAAAGCGAAGTGTCTGGAGCGAAAATCAACAACCTAATACAACAGAGCCTTTATAAAAACAATGAAGGGGCTGAGTCAATTAAAACAGAGTAAAAGTAATGACAAAAATAAGGTTGTCCGAGATCAAATTCTTCAAGCAGCAAAGAAATTATTTGCGAAAAAAGGCTATGAAGGGACAACCGTAAGACAGATTTGTAATGAAGCAAATGTTTCATTGGCTCTCGTTTCGTATCATTTTGGAGGGAAGGAAAATGTTTTCTTTGAAATGTTCGAACCGATTAGACAATTGTTTGCAAATATGAATTATGATTTATCCGATCCGTTAGGTGCACTTAAAATCTTTTGTAGACAGTTTGTTATTTTTAGAAATGAAGAACATGAATTAATTAGTATTTTACAACAAGAGTTAGTGATGAATAGTCCAAGATTAGAGAAGCTGACAGATGTGTTTTTTCCTTCTTGGGAGCAACTTCGGTTGATTTTAAAAAAGTGTCACGATGAAAATGCAATTCAATTTCCCCCAATCGATCTAGCAGTGAACTTTGTGATGGGAACTTTAATGCATACTTTTAATATTTCATTTTTGAATCGAACACAATCGGAATTGTCTCCTGAACAGGTAGCGGATCTGGCTGTAAGTTTTATTATTAATGGACTTACTAAGGGAAAGAGGTAGGAAAGATGAAAGCGGCAAAAATATATGGAGCAAAAGATATACGAGTGGAAGAAGCAGAAATACCTGTACTAGAAAATGGAATGGTGAAGGTAAAAGTTGAATATGCGGGCATTTGTGGAAGTGATATGCATGAGTATTTAGCGGGAACTTATCCAATGCGTACTCAACCTGTTTTAGGTCACGAGTTTTCGGGTGTCGTAGTGGAGGTAGGAGAAGGAGTAACCAATACAAAAGTAGGAGATCGAGTTGCTGTTGAACCACTTATTCCTTGTGGAGAATGTGATAATTGCCAAAGAGGCTTTGTAAATTTATGTACAGAGCGTCAAGGATATGGATACACAGTTTCAGGTGGATTTGCTCAATTTGCAGTTGTGAAGGAAGAGAATATTTTCCACTTGCCTGAAAACATGAGTTTAGAGCTTGGTGCACTTGTTGAGCCAACAGCTGTTGCGGTTCATGCTGTCCGTCAAAGTCAATTAAAGCTTGGAGATACTGCAGCAATATTTGGTGCAGGTCCAATTGGATTATTGTTGTTACAAGCGGTTAAAGCAGCGGGAGCAAGTGAAGTTTTTATCGTGGAAGTTTCGGAAGAACGTCGTCAAAAAGCATTAGAACTTGGTGCTACACATGTGATTAATCCAATCGGTACAGATGCAGTTGCCTTTATCCGTGAACAAACGAACGGTGGAGTAAATGTAGCTTTTGACGCAGCAGGTGTACAAGCGACATTTACAAGTGGCGTAAGTTCCGTGCGCCCAGGCGGTGAATTCAAGATTGTCAGTGTATGGGAAAAACCAGTCAATTTTGATCCAAATATGATTGTAAGAACAGAAGCGAAAATCAGTGGTTCTTATGCATATGTTCGTTTATTCCCGGAAGTCATTCGCCTGCTTGCTAGTGGCGTCATTGACGGCAACGCAGTCATTACAAGTCAAATTGCGTTAGATGACATTGTAGAAAAAGGCTTTGAAAAATTAACAAAAGATCGTTCTCAATGTAAGATTCTTGTGAATATGAATCTAAATTAATTGGTGGTTGCTTTAAATAGATTAGGAGATTAAAAGCTATTTTATAGTAAAATTTCGGCAAAAAGGCGACAGATTCATTTTTGAATTCGTCGCTTTTTTTCATTAGGAAGAAAAATCCATCACTACTTACCTTATAGTATTCTTCAATATTAGTTAATCTGTTTTTCTTTCCAATTGAATCGTGACGGGTATGGTGGTGTCGATTGGAATACAAGCACCAGTCCAAGCAAAATCAATCCAAAATTCATTCATTTTGATTTTTTAATTCTCCTTCTTCAAAATCAGTAGCTTTTTCATAAGAAGAACCATCTATCTTATAATTAAAAACAGATGGAGTACTACCCTCTCCGATATACGAGATTTTATAAAGTCTACTCTACTCATCTTCAACATTCAATATCACCTTCCAACAATCACTTTTTCCTTTAAAATGCTGTGCCTCAAATTTATTAGAAATTTGTTTTATCTGTACAGGCAGCCAGTATCAAGATAATTGCATATAACCTATCAACAATAAGTATTTCTTTATAATTATTTCCTCCTTTGCTTGTAATATTTGATGTTCAGATTCAATTTTTATCCCACTTTTTAAATTATTTAGAACACAACAATTATTTATGATTCTTTTTAAGTAATGGAGGAGAGAATTTCAAAAATTTGATAGACTAATTTCCTACTGGCTGCATCTAAACAAGGCCAGTGATTACATAGAAGAACAGAAATGAATTGATTAAATCATTCAAGTACTATCATATAGTATAAGATATAGTACTAAAGGTATGGGTATAATCCTTTTTTTTAGTTATTTTTTACCGTTTTTGTTATTTTATATTGTGGTAGGTAAAGAAACTTTTTATAATAGTAATCAGAAAATTGGGAGTCTTTAGCTTTTATAACATTACTTTAAGGGGTTGGTTTATGTGAAAAAAATAATTCTATTAAGGCAACAACGTTAGGTGAGATGAAAGAAGAAATAGAGAAAGAAGAAGCAACGGCTGAATTATTAGGACAATATGAACCAGAGGCTACTGGGACAATTAACTTAAAAAATGCAAGAGCTTATGCAGAAAAATATTATAAAAATTATAATAAGGGCTACCCTGAATTCGGTAATGATTGTACAAATTTTGTTTCTCAAATATTAGCAGAAGGTGGAAGAAGAGAAGTCTATCCTATGCATCTTCCATCTTATACAACTGATTCGAAGTATTGGTATATGAAAAAACGTCCTGATAATTCTTGGGGATGGAGTAAATCTTGGACTGTAGTATCGGATCTTTATGCTCATTTAGTGAGAACACAAAAAGGATATAGTAGTACAAGTAAAAGTTCTATTATTAGTAATGCAAAATCTGGAGACGTAATTCAATTTAAAAAGCCAGGGGCAGACCGTTATTCTCATACAATGTGGATTTATGAAAAGCAAAGTAGTAATCTCTTACTTTCCGGCCATGATAATGATTATTTAAAACGTAGCTTTAATGCAATAACGGGTTATGCAAAATATAGAATAATCAAAATGTAATAGAGAGGAAGATTAACATAAAAAAGAAAAAAGTTATTGGACTAATTGTGCTTTTATTTGTAGTTTTCATCGTATTGTTAAGTTCTATAACTATTTTTTCATATGAAGAATCTAAAAAGTTTAAAGGATTTCCTGTACCGAAACATGCAAAATTAACGAAAAGTAGGGCGGATTTTGAGGCGTATGATTGGTCACCTGCTTCGGAGGAAGAAGGACTTCCCTTAAGATATCTTCTTATCATCAAACTTAAAGGTTGGAAAAAGACGTTTGAAGAAGGTTCTTTAACAATCTATGAAAAGGATGGATATAAGATCGATGTCATATCCCAAACGGATTATTTATCTTTAGGGATAGATTCGGATTCCAAAAATGACAATAAAGAATAAAGGGTAAAAAAGCTTTCGGTGTAGATTAAAAAGAAGATGTTTGCACAAACCTTAGTGATATAAGAAAAATGACTATCAAAAAGTGTAGTAGTTGATAGTCATTTTTTATTATAGATCAAATGGCTCTTTTAAAAGCTTGAATTTCTTAATGCAAGGAAGATTGCTAGTGTAATAAAGAAATTTACTGCCAATGATGCTGTTCAGAATCCTGCTTGCAGCCTCCCACAATAAAAAAGCAAGACTCTCATCCCATCTACCATATATCTCGTAGGTAAAATAGGACCAAATATTTGAGGGACGATAGGCAAAGTCGAGAAAGGAACAGCTCCTCCACTTGTCGCTAGTATATCCTTATGATATAGAATCGTATATTAAAGGAAAAGAACGACTCGTTATCGAAATATAAAGATAAGCATTGGGATGGTATAAGGAGGTTGGAAAATATGCCTGAAATCGAGCATAGTACATATATAAAGGTGGAGAAAGTAAAAGTATATGAAATACTTTCTTCTCCTGAAGGATGGAATGCATGGTTTACAGATGATACTTCTCTCACACTAAATTCTGAGGGAACTGGTGATATTCGATTAAAATGGACTGATTTCGGCAGCAAAAAAGAGAATATTGAGGATGGCGGTAAAATACTTGAGGCAATCCCTAATAAATCATTTGTTTTTCAATGGTCTCCGGGCGAAAGTATAACTACAGTATCTATTAAACTTGAGAAATATAAAGATGGAACTCTAGTAAGGCTAAGAGAAACGGGATACTCTAGTTCTGAAAAGGACTTAGCTGCTTATTTAGGGTGCGCTGTAGGTTGGGGAGAGGCGTTAACGCTATTAAAGGTTTACCTAGAATATGGTATTGTGTGCAAACAAGATTTGTAGACCATTTTAAAAAGGGGTAGATAAATTTGGAGAAAAAATCACTATTCGTATCGTCTTTAGCAGGATATGAAGAAGAAATTGGCCGTTGGCTATGGTGTTTAGAAGATGTTCGACGCACCATAAAACAGAGATTATCTGGAATTAGTCAAAGCGATCTTGATACAAAAATCGATGAAAGACAAACGATTGGCTCACTTTTATATCATATCGCTTTAATCGAAGCCGATTGGTTATATGAGGAAGTGTTATGTACTGAATGGGACCCAGAAATACGAGAGTTGTTTCCGTTCGAATGCCGTTCTGATGACGATTCATTAGCCCATATCGAAGGACAAAGTTTGGAAGCGCATTTTGATCGTCTTAACAAGGTACGTGAAGTTTTTCTTTCACATTTTCGTACAATGGATCTTATAGATTGGCGGAAACCAAGGGTCCTTGAAAAATACGATGTCACACCTGAATGGGTCGTCTACCACTTAATTGAGCACGAATCCCATCATAGAGGACAGATTTTTCAATTACTTAGTAAATTAAAGCATGAACGTATTTAATTATTAAAAAATCGACAGTTTAATTTGCTGTTGATTTTTTTATGTAGCCGTCTGAAAAAAGGATCTCAAAAAGGTATTTTTGTTTACAATGTAGAATTCCTTTTTTAGAAGGAAGGTCGAAAAGGTAAATATAATGTTGAAAAGTGGTGAAAGAGTGTCGAAAGCAATCCCGAATAGAATTCATATTATCGGTTCAGTTGGTAGTGGAAAAACAACTTTAGCCCGATCATTATCTAAAAAATTGAACATCCCATTTTATGAATTAGATAATGTTGTATGGATAAGGACAAAATCCGGTGATGTGCAAAGGGGGCAGAAGGAAAGAGATAAGTATCTTACCGATATTGTAAGGTCAGAAGCATGGATTATCGAAGGTGTCCATCATCCATGGGTATCCCCGAGCTGGGAAAAAGCGGACTTAATAATCTTTCTGGATACGGATTATTCAATAAGGACTTATCGAATCATTAAACGATATATACGACAAAAATTAGGACGCGAAAAAGCGAATTATCAACCGTCGTTTGACATGTTTAAAAAGATGTTCGGTTGGAATGCTTATTTCGAAAAGAAAAGCAAACCTGAAATTATGGAGCTTTTAAGACCGTATGAGGAGAAATTGCTCATTTTAAAAGATAATAGAAGAAATATTTTGAATGAAGGTTCCTAAGGGGTGTGGAGATGGAGTTTATTATTAATAACGACTGTTTCAATAAGGCGATTTCAGAGGTGAGGAAAGGAATTTCTTCGAAAACGCCTTTGCCGATTTTAACGGGTATTAAGATAGTCGTTAATAAGGAAAGTGTTATTTTAATCGGAAGTAATTCGGGTATCATCATTGAAAAAAGAATTCCTTTAATGATTGATGGAGTCAAAGTTTTAGAAATCGTACAACCGGGGAGTATTGTTATTCCGGCCAACTACTTGAGTGAAATCGTTAAGAAATTGCCATCTGATGTTCATATGAAAGCAAATGAAAAGCAGTTGATTACGATTCAATCTGATGAAATTATTACACATATAAGTGGCTTGAATGCGGATGATTATCCAAGACTTCCGGATATTCAGCAAAACTTCTGTATAAAGATAGGAAGTAATGAATTAATCGAACTATTTAAACAGACGATGTTTGCTGCCTCATCAAACGAAATGAAGCCAGTATTAACGGGAGTTCATATGAATTTTTTAGATGACAAACTTGTTGTTGTTGCAACAAATTCACATCGACTGTCTAGGAGAGAACTGTCTATAGAATCCGATGTGAATGCTTCTATCATAGTTCCACGGTCAAGCTTACTGGAGTTTACGAAGTTATTTATAGATTCAGGGGAATTAAAGCTGTTCATAACGAACAATTATATTGTCTTTCAGTCAAAGGACATGACTTTATATTCAAGATTAATCGATGGTGTGTATCCGAATACGGCTGGACTCATTCCAAAGGAATCAAAAACAAGAAATAGATTAACTACCAATCAATTTTTAAAAGGAATAGATCGTGCCTGTTTGTTTGCAAGTGAATGGAGAAATAATAATGTGAATCTATCGATTGTAGAAGGGGATAAAATAAAGATTTCGTCATTGGCATCGGAAATAGGAAAGATTGAGGAAACCCAAACGATTCAAATGGTTGAAGGACAGAAGGAACTGAGTATTTCTTTAGACGGAAGTTTTTTAAAGGATGCATTAAAGGTAATTCAGGAAGAAGAGATAATGATACAATTTGGCGGATCAATGAGTCCAATATTCATACAACCTGTCGGTAATCCATCGTTTCTGCAACTCATATCGCCGGTTCGGACGTATTAAAAGGGGGAGATTTATATGTTTCCGGTTTTAGAAACAGAGAGAATGAAATTGAGAGAAATAGTTGAAGAAGATGCGGGCGACATTTTTTCTTGTTTTTCTAATGAACAAGTCACGAGGTACTATGGGCAAGAACCATTTGTAAAAGTTGATCAGGCAAAGCAAATGGTCCATCTTTTTGCAAAAAATTATGAGGAAAAACGAGGGATTCGTTGGGGAATGGAGAGAAAGGGAACAAAAGGATTAATCGGTACGATTGGCCTGAATGCATGGTCACCAACACATAAGCGTACGGAAATTGGCTATGAAATCCATCCGGACTTTTGGCGCAAAGGTTATGCTAAAGAGGCAATTTCAGAGATTGTTACATATGGACTTGAAGAGCTAGGACTCATGAGAATTGGTGCCGTTGTTTTTCTGGAAAACACAGCTTCCAATGAACTTTTACTAAAAATGGGCTTTCAGCATGAAGGTGTGTTGAAAAATTATATTCATCAAAATGGACGGTCGTATGATACGAATGTTTATGGGTTATGTAAAGTTGTGGATAAGAGCTGATGGCGATTAAAGGTGTGAATCATTTCTTATTTTCTGTATCAAATTTAGAAGCATCAATTGAATTTTATCGGAATGTGTTTGATGCAAAGCTGCTTGTTAAGGGAAGGAGCCTTGCCTATTTTGATTTAAATGGGATATGGCTTGCATTAAATGAAGAAAAGGATATTTCGCGTGAGGAAATCCATCTATCATATACACATATTGCTTTCTCTGTTGATGAAGAAGATTTCGATACAATGGTAGAAAAGTTACGTTCGTTCCATGTGAATATTCTTCCCGGTCGAGAGCGAGATGAAAAGGATAAACGCTCCATTTATTTTACTGATCCAGATGGGCATAAATTTGAGTTTCATACAGGGACACTGGAAGATAGGATGGCGTATTATCGAGAAGAAAAGGATCATATGGAATTTTATTAAGTTAAAAAAGCGGAGCCTGTTTTGGACAAGGATGTTTCAAAACAGGCTCATTTTGATACGGGAAGATGAAGAGCGAAAGTCCAATCCCACGTGAACGAATCCGTACGATTCGAGAAGATAAAGAACGAAAAAACAGTCTCATGTGGACGAATCCGTTCATACGGGTGGTTCGTTAGTTAAATAAGGATCGTCATTCGTTGCTGAAGGATTACGGAAAAGTTATTCATCTGAAGATTCATCTTTCTTCACCAATATCAGAGAAAGAATTTCGATCACATGCGAATTTTGCTTTGACTTTTCTAAAAATGACAAAGGGATTTGGCCGTTTTTGGCGGCCGCTCTATTTTTATATGTAAAGTTCTCAATTTTTGCCTCTGGAAAGTACTGATGAAAATATCCACCTAAGGATAAGTTTTTTTACGTTTGGATCAGAAAAAAGATAGAAAAAGAAGAGGTTTAGCACCCAAAAAGAAAGTAATCGAAAAAATGGGAGTTAAAGAAAAAGTGATTCATCGATTGCCAAGCGTTTTGAATAAAGGACGGCGGATATTTTTTTAAATTAATGAACATTATATATGTTGAGCGGGAGGTGAATGTTGATGGAGAATAACAAAAAAACAAAATCATCCAATACAAAAAATGGATCAGGGTCTTCATATAATAAGAATCACGCGGGTCATTTACCAGACTATGGTGGAAATGATGTGGATCCGAATGCAAAAGGGATTGTAACTAAGGATGAATAGTACTCATGATAAGACGCCTCGTTATTGGCGTTTTTCTTATATAGTTAGGAGGGTAAATATGGTAAATAATCACGTAATCAACACGTTGAATGATTTTTTGAAAGGTCAATATATGGGGATACATGCTTATGAAAACTATATTCAAAAAATATCGGATGAACAAATCAAACGAGAGCTTCAAAAGATTCAGCAAGAACTTAAAAACGATGCTTCCAAAGTTGCAGAAAGAATTCAAAATCTCGGGGGAAAACCTGCTGATAGTGAGGGCATCGTTGGTTCCATACAAGGTTATATCAATCATTTTACAATTCCAAATGATACATCCGAGATGCTGGAAGATGCGTTAAATGGTGAAAATAAAGGGATACAGATGGCAAAAGAAATCGTTAGAGGGGATCTCGATCCGGAAAGTCTTCAGTTAATTAAAGAACTTCTTAATAAAGATAGGAGTCATGTAGAGCGATTGCGGGGATTAATTCAATAAGGAGATGGTTTTCTGAATTGTATAATTGAGGTGAAAAAGGGATGCCACGTTATTCAAATAAATGGAGGATATTGAAATCATCGATGGATCCTCTTTTCAATTAAAAATTAAGGAAATTAAAGGAAGGGTTTCTTTTCTTCTTGTCGAATAATAGATTAAGAATAATTTTAAAAGGAGCTCTTCGTGAACAGATGGATCAAATTAGTGAATGCCTCTCCCTAAATAGTAGAACTTTTTGTAAAAGGGAAGAGGTGATTTCTTGAATTATTATATGAGAGTACTTATCACGGTTATTTTTGTAATGGCAATTATAGGGGTTGCCTTTTTGTGGGGATTTATCGCCAAAAAATTTGAGAAAAGGTATATTGCACTCGTTCAATCGAAAAAAGGGAAATTACTCATCCTCTTAGGAGCATATCTAATTCAATCAGCGCTGGTAGTCATACTTTCTTTTCAATTTAGGACCTTTATAATAGATACGTTATTTGTATTTAGTTTTATTATTTCCGGGATTGCTTGGTTATACTCTTATTTTCGAACCTATTCAGTGAATCAGCAAAAGGTTATTATTAAGCAATACGGCGGCGACTATAGTGTGAGTGAAATAAAAGTATTTAAGTTGGCATTAAATCCCTTTTTGATAGGAATCTATTCTTTTTCTATTATCGGCATCGTTATAAGCTTTTTATATTATCTACCTTACTTTTTTTAGTCTTGAGTTTTCTACATAATAATATCATAAAGAAGGACCCCGTTTAGGAGTCCTCTTATCACTACATTTGTTTTTGGATACTGTATTTTTTATCAATTTTTATTTCTATTTTTTCTAAAGCCTTCTGATCTTTAATAATGTCTAATCTATTTTTATTTACAAGTTCTTTTAATGTAATATTTTTTCTCATAACTTACACTCCTTTCATATTTCATTATACCCTAAAATAGCCTAGGTAAAATTAAAATAGTATGAATATTTAGTGAAATATTCATTAAATAGGATTATTTTTATAAAAATTTGTCTGAAGCTAAATGGTCCCTGTCGACCGCTTCGGGTGGACGTTCCATCCAATCATTTTCTATCATGATATTCATACCGTCCTCCACAAAAAGACCGATTTCAATTAAAAAACGAGAATACATCGTTGCCAAATCCTTCCTTCCGTTTGCGGATAATGAATTCGCATAAGATCGCACCTTCATAGAAAACATGTCTATCTTATGGAATACCATCAATTTATCTGAAAATGGTGAATCGGTGGATGTACT
Organism: Heyndrickxia sporothermodurans; assembly: GCF_003055045.1. Classification (NCBI taxonomy): domain Bacteria; kingdom Bacillati; phylum Bacillota; class Bacilli; order Caryophanales; family Bacillaceae; genus Heyndrickxia; species Heyndrickxia sporothermodurans. The sequence goes on along the minus strand of NZ_NAZB01000014.1, from coordinate 110,158 downwards.
TACTAGATGGTCCAAAAAAGATGGGGAAGGTAAATGATCTTTATGTAATTTTTTTGAACAATTTTCTATATGTTTATTGGTTATGTTCCTTCCTTTAATAAAAAAATCTTTTACTTTCTCATTTTTAGCTACTTGGCTAAATCCAATAAGAAGCGCTTTACTCGTAATATCATTTTCAATATTATCAAACAAATGCGCGATCTCTAAGCTATGAAGATTTCTTACATCACCAAGGAATCCATTTAAATAATTATTCTCTTTTATAAATTTAACTTTTTCAGGTGTAGGAATAGTTGTAGTCTTTATTAATAAACCTTTCATATTAAGTACATTATTTACTTCAAATAAAAGCTTTTTCGTAGAGTTAAGACAATAAGAAAAAAATTCTTTAACATCCTCTCTAATTACGATTGGAATGGCAATAGAATAAAGACTGAGTCCTGCTTTTCCTGCATATTTCAAATAATAAAGATAAAATTCATCTGCAAATAGTCGTGGAGCGCTTAGATTCACATCCTGTTCACCAAACCCCAAAGGTATTGGAAAGTCTTCTTGAATAAATATTTTTTCAATTTCTTTAACCATTGACTCACTTAGATGTAATGCATCATTTAAAACCTTTTTGATATCTTTATCTTCCGTATGCAGAAGGTAGTATGTTAGGACCCGAATAGACATGGAATTACCCATATATGTAGCCCATAATTTTCCCATTTCAGCTGCACTTAATTTTTCATTTAAAGAATTACTCTTTACCATTTATATACAACTCCTGCTATATTATTTTCCTTTGAAAACATAATGTACAAAATCGTTAGGATTCTTATTTTTTCCAATCAGTGGTGATACATACGGTTTTTGTGGAAAAAATTCGATAAATTCCTTCAGATGTCTATTTCCTCATTCATGTATAATAAAATGAAAAAGAAAAGGATGACTTATTTCTACATTAAAGGAGCTGATATTTATGGAAAACTTCGAAGAGTACGATGATCCAATTTTATACGATAAAGAAAATGAATCATACACAGCGGACATTCCATTTTTATTAAAATGGGCGGCAAAAACGGAAGGAACGATTATCGATGTCGCCTGTGGTACGGGTAGAGCGACGATCCCTTTAGCAAAGAACGGACACAAGCTCATCGGTGTTGATGTACATAACGGAATGCTAGCAGAAGCGAAAAGGAAAACGGACAAGCTTAATTTACCAATTGAGTGGATCGAACAAGATTGCGCGGAGCTTAACTTAAATGTAAAGAGCAATCTTATTTATACAGTCGGAAATTCATTTCAGCACTTCCTGACAAATGAAGCCCAGGATGCATTATTAAACTCTGTGAACAAACATTTGAACGTGGATGGGATCTTTATTTTTGGGACACGGTTCCCGAGTACAGAAGAATTACTGCAGCCAAGTACAGAGGAATATTGGAAAACATATATAGATGAAGAAAGTCAGCATAAAGTAGATGTATACACAATTAGTCACTATGATTCCCTTAATCAAGTTCAACATTACACGACGATACGAAAATTTTTAAACGATGCTGAGGAAATCGTTGATGAAAAGAAAACAAACATCAGCCTGCGATATGTCTTTCCGAAAGAAATGGAACGATTGCTGGAAAGGCATGGTTTTGAAATTGTTCATCTTTATAAAAATTGGAATGAGGAACCGATAACGAATGACAGTTATGAAATGGTGTATGTGTGTAAAAAATACAGGAAGTGTAGGAGGAAAAATGTTTGAGAAGATATTATTGAAAAAATATAAGATTATTCATTGAATTATTTGCGAACATATATTCGGTGTGGTAAAATGGTTTTATAAATAACACGGAGTATTTTTATATGAAAACAGGCAATGAAGTAGAATTGCATTTTTATAAGTCGGAATATTTTGATTTGCTGAAAGACTATCATTTACCGGAGGACCAAGCTCGTTTTACTGCATTACCAGCAGACGCTTTGGAAGTGATACATGAAAAACAACCAATCGTGATAATGAGTGATGGTGAGGCAGTTGGATTTTTTGTGTTACATACTAGTCCACGGGTGAAAGATTATACCGATAATCCTCATGCTTTGCTATTAACGGCATTTTCGGTTAATCATTCTCAACAAGGCAAAGGTTATGCCCGTAAAGGATTGGAGCGGTTAAATGCATTTGTTCGTAAAGAATTCCCCGAATACAATGAGATTGTTTTGTCTGTGAACAAACTAAATATTCCAGCACAAAAGGTGTATGAAAAGGTTGGTTTTCAAAATACAGGGCGAAGTAGATTTGGGAAAATGGGAGAGCAGTTTATTTATAGCTTCCTATTAAAATGATGAAGGGATGATGATTCAAGTTGTTTTACAAATGACGGTTCAAATTCGTGTACCTGATATGAAAGAAGGACAAAAATGGTATGAAACCCTTTTGAATAGAAAGCCAGATTTCATTCCTCATGAAGGTTTTGCGGAATGGGAAATGATCCCTGGGTGCTGGCTGCAAATGGCTGAAGGAACACCTTCAAATGGAAGCGGTCCAATCCGGTTAGGGGTTACGAATATAGAAGAAACGCGGGAAAGACTTGTAAGGGAGTTAAAGGTTGAGCAATTTGAGCTTTGTTCAAGGGAAGAAGTACCTGTTAAATGGGGCACCTTTTCCGATCCGTGGGGAAATCGACTAGGTTTATTTGAATATGTAAACGAGGATGATAAAAATGAAAGAATCGCGGCGATTCTTAGGAAAAAGAGGTGTAAGCCCCTCTTTAGTTTATTAGAAGTAGACCCTGATGATTAAATCGGAGTTAACGGGTTTCAATTCTAGTTCCCTCGACCATATTGATAATTGTCCAATATGGTGAATCTCATGTGAGATTAAATGCCTGATGATTTTTCCGATACAAGTAAGAGTTGATTCACTGCCATAGACTTCAAGTTCAATCCAACTTTCCGGAGTGACCGTGGTAAAATAATGTGGCTCTTCGGGAATTAAAATTATTGTGGTATGTATTAGTTCGGTATGGGAAACCAATTCGAAACTTATCCAGAACAACTTAAAAAAGTCGATGTTCTAAACTTGAAAAAGTTTTATTCATTTGCTTTCTTTTTATTTCAAACTAACTACGCTATTCTTATTAGGCACTACAATCTGGAGGAGGAATGGCAAAGTGAAAATTTCCAAACATGTTGAAATGGTCGTACTAAATATCGAAGGCTTTTTGCTAAATCCAACCCTATTATGGGATGACGAGAAAGCGATATTGGTTGATACAGGAATGCCTGGTCAACTTGAACCAATCAAGTCAGCTATGAACAAAGCTGGAGTTCCTTTTGAGAAATTGCAGGCGGTAATTTTAACCCATCAGGATATCGATCATATTGGGAGCCTTCCAGAAATTCTTCAGGCAAGAGACGAAAGAATTGAAGTTTACGCACATGAACTAGACAAACCTTATATTGAAGGTACGAAACATATGATGAAGGCAGATCCGAATAAAATTAGCAAAGAAGTTTGGGATTCACTTCCTCAACCAATGCAAGCGTTATATATGAATCCGCCAAAAGCAAAAGTAGATCACACACTTGAAGATGGTCAGGTACTGTCTTACTTTGGAGGCATCGAAGTAATTTTTACACCGGGCCATACACCAGGACATATTAGTTTGTATGTAAAAGAAAGCAAAACCCTTATTGTTGGTGACGCGATGGTAATAAGTAATGGTGCATTGCATGGCCCCGTTCCCCGCAACACGCCAGATATGGAAACAGCATTTCAATCACTAGAAAAATTTCTTCCATTCGATATTGAAAACGTGATTTGCTATCATGGTGGTTTTTTAAGTGGGAAAATACATGAACAAATTCGAAAACTTGTTCAGAATAACTAAGTGATGTCTTTGTTGGAAAATAGTCCTGGTAACATGGAGGAAATGTAAAATCGCAACAAAGATTAGCACAAAAGCTTGGGTTTTTTTTCTCAAGCTTTTGTTAATTAATGGAGAAGTTTTACAAGTTCATTTAGGTGCTAAATCGAGTTTGATAATAAGCGGAGAAATTTCCCTTAATTAAGAAAATAGCACTGAAAACACCTTAAATAGGCGGAAGGATTCCGACTATTAACTCGAAAAACGTAAAAATGAGTAATTTTGCTTTGCTTAATCGGAAAACCTCCGCTTAAATCCCCCAAACCGAGCTCTATTCTGCTGTATAACCGGAATATATACGCTTATTGATTATTCTCAAAACGGACATCAATTACCTGCTTAAGTAAAAAAATCAACATACCAAATAGCATATAGGCTGTGATTTTACTTGCTAATTAAAGTAGTAATATCCCATAATCGTTAATATACAAGAGACCAAATGATACGCGATTTGGTCTGCTAATTTCTATTTCTTCTAGCTGATGTAAAAAAGGGATGTACACAAAATACGATTCCGTCTCAAAAATATGCGGGTGCAAACGTAGAGCGATTTGATACCATTGAATAACACTCCTCAGCTATTCGAAAAAAAGCAGGTGTAGAAAGTGTCGGTTGAAAAGTTTTTAGAAAAGGTTTGTTCATTGTTTGATCGTCAATTAGGGTCTAATTTAGTTGGAGTTTACTTGCACGGTTCCTTAGCAATGGGATGCTTTCAACCAGATAAGAGTGATGTGGATGTACTGGTCATTGTGAAGGAGAAATTATGTAAGGAACAAAAGAAGAATCTTATCCAAGATATATTAACATTAGAAGAGTATAAGTTGGAAATGAGTATTCTACTAGAAAATTATCTAGTGAATTTTCGATTTCCCACGCCGTTTGAACTGCACTATTCACAGATGCATCGGGAAAAATATTTGCAAGATAGTGACTATCTATGTGGTGACTCGGTTGATCCGGATTTAGCTGCACATTTAGTTGTGACCTATGAACGGGGGATATGTTTGTTTGGGAAACCGGTTCGCGAAGTGTTTTATCCCATAGAACGTACTTATTATATTCAATCCATTCTTTTTGATGTAGAGGATGCAGTTGAAGAAATTGTTCATCAACCAGTCTACTATATTCTTAATCTGTGTAGAGTTCTTTATTATCTTTCTGAAAGGGTCGTTTCCTCGAAAAAAGAAGGCGGAGAATGGGGGAAGAGGAAGGTGATAAATCGATATAAACCACTTGTGTCCCAGGCCCTATCCCGATATTTAAACGAAGAATCTGAGCAGGAGTGGGATCCAGTATTTCTTCAAGAATTTGCTGTATATATGGTGAAGGAAGTAAGTAAGTGGAAATAAAATGTAATGACCATTTAACGATTTTATAAAATACAAGACTTTTAGATAGTGAGCGGAAAGGGAAACAAATTATCTATTCAATTAATCCTACTGTCTTTCAAGATATTCTCACTTGGATTATTAATCTCAGAAAAGAGTAAATTTTTAATGAAGGAAGGGATTTAAAATTGAAGAAAAATATTTTTGTTGTAACTAATATTTTGTTATGCATTATTATTGGCTTTATTTTTATTACAAAATTACCACAACAACTTGGAATTCATTGGAGTTCTAGTGATTCTCCTGACGTATACGTTAACAAGTTTGTTGGAATATTTATATTCCCCATCGCCATTCTTCTAACATGGATCATACATTCAGTCATCTTTAAAAAAATGATAAAGACTCAATTAAACAATCTTATTTTAAATATCTTAACTGGTACTTACACTGTTATTCACTTATTTTTATTAATGGAAAACCTTGATGTATTGAATACCGAAATCGATTTATCTGGGATTTTAATTGGTATTATCATTATTATTATAGGGAATCCGATGCAGAAAGCAAAAATGAATCCACTATATGGCGTCAGGACCACTTGGTCAATGAAAAATGAGGAAGCGTGGAGATTATCCAACCGCTTTGGAGCAAAGGTTCTAGTTGCTTATGGATTTGCGGTGATATTAGTTGCGATATTACTTCCAAAGTACTTTTTTCCTATAATAATGAGCTTACTTTTAATCGTTCTTATCGTTGTTGTTTATGCTTCATATTATTTCTATAAAAAATCCTTAAAGATAAATAACTAATTGTGTTTTTATACTTTGATAGTTGGTGCCCTTTTTGTCAAAATGATTCAAGTTAATTGCTAAAGAATAACCAGGTTTAAAAGGAAAAGCTTTCAAAATAACAATCTGTTTATATATATAAACAATATGCGGGAATCTTGTAGATCCCCCTTTTTAATTCTGATCATGATTATTTTCTTCCATCACCTTATTGGAACTTTTTCGATGGTCGTAATATTTGGAAATATTTATTTTATAATCGAGATTATTTTTATAGTCTCTACCAAATACACATGCATAGAGAACATCCAGAAGGAAGGAGATAGAATCATTTGAACTGAAGCTGCCTATTTTCGAATACAATTTTTCACGAGTCGTAATTCTAAAAATACAATCAGCGTATTTAGTTAATGTATTGTCTCCAATACTTGTTAAAGCAATGATTGGTGTTTTTCTCTTCTTTAACATCGGTAATAAACTAATAATATCTGACGTTTCTCCAGTATAGGAGATAACAATAGCACATGTATTCGAATTGCAGCTAGCCGCCTCGTATCCTTGGTCTACTGTACAAAGATTGACCTTTCTGCCAATCCTCCCCATATGTGATTTAAAATCGTTACATAGTAGTAGGTTGTTGTTTAATGAAAATACTTTTATTTCTTCAGCTTGGTTCAGCAAATCGGTTGCCTTTTGTAGTTCATCATTGTTTATTAAAGATAATGTGTCACTAATGGTCATTTGATTCAATAAAGCCATCTTGTTCGCAATGGTGATGACATTGTCCCGTTCATTAAATGGATAATTCGCATCAATATCTTTAAAGTGGCTATTCAGGTAGTCAATTTCTTCAATAAATGTATTTTTCAGTTCAACCCAGCCATGATATCCAAGCTTTTTGGCAACTCTGATTAACGTAGAGGGATGAGTGTACGTTTCTTCAGCTATTTGTTTTGTTGTTTTATCACGAATATTCTCCCTCTGCTCAAACATATAGTGAATAATTGCTTTTTCAGAAGGAGAGAAGATATTTTCTTTCATTTTTTCCGTCAATAACATATGAATCACCAACTAAAGTATATCCTACGTAAATAGCATTTACAAAAATAATGGATTTTTGTAAATGAATTGTAAACGGTATATGATTTTCCCTTCATTCCCTTGTTTGTTGTTTCTCCTGTTTTACAATAGAAGAAAAGGAGGAATGATGTATGTCAAAAGGTGTGAAAATTGTAACTATTGGCGGAGGAAGCAGCTATACTCCAGAAATGATGGAAGGTTTTATTAAAAGATATGAAGAACTTCCAGTTCGAGAAATTTGGCTTGTTGATATAGAAGAGGGCATGGAAAAGCTTGAAACGGTTGGTAAGATGGCGCAAAGAATGTGGGATGCGTCCCCTTATGATGTAAAAATTCATTTAACGTTAGAACGGCGTGAAGCATTAAAGGATGCTGACTTTGTAACAACTCAATTTAGGGTTGGTGCATTAAATGCCCGTGTAAAAGACGAACGAATCCCTTTATCCTATGGTATGGTGGGACAAGAAACCAATGGGGCTGGTGGAATCTTTAAAGCATTCAGAACGATTCCGGTTATTTTAAGCATTGTGGAAGATATGAAGGAATTATGCCCGAATGCTTGGTTAATCAACTTCACGAACCCAAGTGGAATGGTTACGGATGCTATTATACGCTATGGTAAATGGGAAAAGGTTATTGGTTTGTGCAATGTTCCGGTTGGAGCGATGATGGCTGAACCAGAATTAATTGGAAAAACGTTGGATGAACTTATTTATTCCTTTGCCGGTTTAAATCATTTTCATTGGCATCGTGTAAAAGATTTGCAAGGAAATGATGTTACTTCTGAAATCATTGATAAGATGTATGGTAATGATTCGGGAATACCGGCAAATATTCATGACACTCCATTTTTTATCGAACAACTGAAACAGATGAATATGATTCCGTGTGGCTACCATCGTTATTACTATCGCTATGAAGAAATGCTTCAACATATGCTCGATGAATATAATGATCCAAATGTAGGTACGAGGGCGCAACAAGTGAAACAAACGGAAGCGGAATTGTTTGAGTTGTACAAAGATCCTCATTTGAATTATAAACCAGAACAATTATCAAAACGTGGCGGAGCCCATTACTCTGATGCCGCTTGTGAAACCATTGCATCCATCTATGCAAATAAAAATACACATATTGTTGTTTCAACAAAAAACAATGGTGCTGTTCCTGATTTGGCACCGGATGATGTTGTCGAGGTTTCTGCGTATATCGGGGCTGCGGGAGCAAAACCAATTGCATTCGGTTCTTTTCAACCAGCTGAAAGAGGTTGGCTGCAATTAATGAAAAATATGGAGCTGTGTGTGGAAGAAGCAGCAGTAACCGGCAATTACGGTTTAGCATTACAAGCCTTCACGATGAATCCGCTCATTCCGAGTGGTGAAACGGCAAAACGCGTCTTAGATGAACTACTCATTGCCCATAAAAAATATTTACCGCAGTTTGCTGATAAAATTGCGGAACTAGAAAGTGCCGGTTGCACTGTTAAAGATGAAGTGGCTAAAAATTTAAACTAAAAACGTAATCGTAATGAAGCGTCCTAAATTATATTTAGGGCGTCTCTAATTTTAAGTAGTTGTTCACTAAAGTTTTTAAAAGGTAGAGGAGGCAATGATATGATTAAATTAGTGCTATCTGATATGGATGGAACGTTTTTAAATAATAGTGGTGACTTTAACAGGGAACTATACAAGGAAGTAAAAAAACTTATGCTAGAGAAGGGTGTCGTTTTTGCACCTGTAACCGGCAAACAATGTGAACGTGTAGAAGAGCTGTTTGGTGAAGATGCGAATGATTTATGGATTTTGGGAGATAGTGCTACTCGAATCAAGCACAATGGGGAATTTGTTTATGAATCCTTGATGAGTAATAAATTAGGACTGGAAATTATTCGTTTGCTTGAGGATATAAGCTTGGATCATACCATTATTGCGTGCACTAGAAATGGTGCAGTGATTAAAGGGAATATTTCGCAAGAAGAAGCCGCTATTGTCAGACGCTCCTATGCTCAGGTGAGAGAGATATCCGATTTTAGTGAAATTAATGAGGACTTCGTTAAAATAACCGTTCATGATCCGGCCCTTCGATGTTTTGAAACGAGGGAAAAATTATCTCACTTTTTTGAGTCCGCTTATATTGTCGCATCCGAAGCTGCCTGGATTGACATCGCTAATGCGAATGTTCATAAAGGCACGACCGTTGAACACTTGCAGAAATTATTGAAAGTAACACCGGAAGAGACGCTTGCCTTTGGAGATGGTTACAATGATATAGAGCTTTTGGCTCGAGCAACGTATAGCTTTGCTGTCCGAAATGCGGTTCAAGAAATAAAAGATGCTGCAAACTTTATTACCCGTTCAAATGAAGAAGATGCTGTAATGAAGACAATTATACAAATGTTATCTTTACAGGAAAGTCGGTCATAATGTTGGCTAGAGAATGTGTAATCCTGCTGTTTAGTATTTTTTGTTTGTAAAAAAGAAGTGTCCTATAAATAAATTTAGGGCGCTTCTTCATTTAAACTCTTCCTCCCTGTAGCTATTACAGACTTCAAAGAAAAGGAGTTATCTACACCATTCATTCTTTAATAATGATAGTATTGTTTATATCTATTTTATTTTTTCCAAAGGAAGGTTTTTACCCATATGATTTATTTAAAGAGCTTCAAACTTTCCCCTCATACAGTCAATAATCCAAATGCATATCCATACAATGTGTTCAGAAAAATATCTGGAGAAGTGTTTGTCTTTCATAACATTACGGTTTTGTATGGTAATAACGGTTCCGGCAAGTCCACATTGTTAAATTTAATAGCAAACAAGCTGGATATTACTGGTGCTGAGGAATTTACAAATCGTGAATACCCATTAGATTTCATGTTGAATTGTTCATATAGCCTAGGTGAAAATCAAGGTGATGGGGAGTCAGATCGAATACCGCCTAATAGTTTGTACATCAAAAGCGAAGATATTTTATATGAGATCAAGAAGATTCAGCAGGAGTCCGTTCTTAAGGAAGGTTATCTGTACCAACACGCTAAATTGGGGTATACTAAGGAGAATTTGGAAAAGTTGAAACAATCCTCGCAGATGTATAAACAAATTGGAATTATGAAATTTGCCAATGAGAAATATTCTAACGGAGAGACATCCATTCAAATATTTGATGAGTATCTTGTCCCAAATGGATTATACTTGCTTGATGAACCTGAAACATCTCTTTCACCTACAAACCAAATTCGGTTGGCGGAAGAAATCAATAAACTGGTAAGATTTTTTAACTGTCAGTTTATTATAGCTACTCACTCGCCATTTATGTTGGGAACACTAGATGCAAAGATTTATAATCTTGACGCTCCCCTCTTAAGAACATTTAGATGGTCTGAACTGGAAAATGTAAGATTTTTTTACGACTTTTTCAAAGAACGTAAGAATGAATTTGAATAATTTTGTAGAACATACCATGTAGACTATGTTGCCAGTAACGGGAACAGTTATCAATTTTTATTATCGTAACCAAGAACACCTTCGGAAATATGTATATATACAGTTAAAAAGAAAATTTTAAAAGTAAGAAGGAGAACAACATGATTGAGATAAAAACATCTCCACTAAGTAATGGAGAATTCAATAGAGGGGTATTCGCTACATGTGATATCAAAAAAGGAGAGCTTTTACATGAAGCACCTGTTATTTCTTACCCAAACGATCAGCATCAATACATAGAGCAAACGTTACTTGCGGATTACGCTTTTGAGTATGGGATAAATCATTCTGCGATTCTTCTTGGTTATGGAATGCTGTTTAACCATTCTTATGAACCTAATGCAATTTATGAAATTAATTTTGACAATCACACATTCGACTTCTATGCTTACAGAGATATAAAAGCAGGTGATGAGATTCTAATCAATTATAATGGCGATGTTGATGACAAGGAACAATTGTGGTTTGATCAGGACTAAAGCCGCCTGGATTGACATAGCTAATGCGAATGTTCATAAAGGCGCGATAGTTGAACACTTGTAGAAATTATTTAAGGTAACACCGGAAGAAACGCGTGCTAGTATTTTTGGTTTGTAAAAAAGAAGCGTCCTAAAAATAAACTTAGGGCGCTTCTTCTGCATTTTAGTTTGAAAGGTGAATGAGCTTGATCATATTAATGCCTGTTCCCCTTTTTCTTGCTGTACTAATTTTTTATCATACATTTTAATGAATGGAAGCCAGATTAGAAAAGAAACTACAACACAAATTAATGCAACAACTGCCGCCATAAAATGTCCACCTGTACTAATAAAGGCACCTGCACCCGGTGGAGTAGGCCATGGCATCTGTGCGATTATTGGTTTAACAATAGATAGTTTAATTGCCCAATAAGCGATTGATGCAGAAACCATTGGCGCTAAAAAGAACGGAATAGCTAAAAATGGATTATAGACAATCGGTAATCCAAATATTAATGGTTCATTAATATTAAAAATACCAGGAGCAAGAGCCGATTTTCCTAAAACTCTTAATTGTTTCGACTTGGCTAAAAAGGCAATAAATATACATAAACCTAGAGTTGCCCCAGAACCACCAAGAGTTACAAAAGCATTGTTAAATTCACCCGCGAAAGGAAAATTAGCCCCTTGTATATTAGATTGCATATTTGTAAGAACGATTGGTGTCAGGAATCCTGAAACAATAGTTGCGCCATGGATACCTACAATCCAAAGTGCATGCATGATAAAGTAAATTACAAGAATGCCTATCCAACTATTGGTTAAATTAACAACAAATCCAAATGGAATTGCGACAATCTTAAATATATCTGTACCTAATGCAATTAAAATACCGTTGATTATTAGAATAACAAAAGCAACTAAGAATGCTGGAATTAATGCTGTGAATGATCTAGATACACCTTCAGGTACTGCTTCAGGCATTTTGATAACCCAATTTTTCTTTACACACAGTCTGTATAATTGCACCGCTACAACTGAAGTAATGATAGCCGTGAATATCCCTGTTGCACCTAGACGACTTACACCATCTGCCACCATTTCCCAACCATGAACAATGGTACCACCATCATCCATTTGATGTACTAGCGACATTTTTCCTTTTTCTAAAACTATTTGAGGAACAGTTATAAAGAAAGCAAATAAGGATAGTAGAGCACCGTTCAATGGGTTTAGATTTAACTCTTCTTCTTCAGCAAATATTTTTGTGTACTCATAACCAATAACAAGTCCAAAATATAATGCTAATATTCCCATGGTGGCTTTATTTGCCAGCATATACAAATCACTGATTCTAAAAAAAGTGTTATCGAAAAAGCCTTCTAAAAATGTAAACGTTTGCGGTAATACGTTTAACACCAAGAACATCGAACCGACGATTACAAATGGAATAGAAGCCATCCCTGCAGCCATAACGGCACGTACAATACGCCAAGATGCTACTTTACCCATGGGACCCATTAGATACTTTTCTAAAAACGCAAATACTTTGTTTTCTGACTCCATAGAAAGACCCCTTTTCTATTATTAATTAATAACTTCTTCATATTTCTTGATGCGTTGATAATGTCTATCTTCATTATGTTCGATCCGCTTTAAACGATAGAGAATAAATGCAGTTAATAATATCCCGGTCATCAAAATAACGGAAGCTAATATTTTGGACTTTTCTTGGTTTAAGAAAAACGGATATAGTTGAGTGAAGTATGATGAAAAACAAAATGGTATTAAAAGTACATTTGCAGAAAACAAAATTGTAAAGCTGTATTTCGTATATTTGGCATTATTGGTATGATTTCCAAACATCTTCACTTGCTCTACAATGCTGAATAACAAGACGATCATTAATATCAACGGGAAAAAATATAATGGTGAATCGCTCATTAACAATGAAATTAGCCAGTAAAGGTTAGTGAAAAAAAATAACGCAGAAACATATCTAACTAGTAAATACCGATTAAAATACATAGATTTAATACTTAACTCTTTCCTGTTTTTTTCTAACCGTGCCCTTTCATCGTTTTTCATATACAAATCCCTCATTTATTTATCATTTTCGAGTTTTTCATATAGGTATAACATTTCTGAAGCAACCTCTTTTAAAGTCATCGTAGTCATTAGATGATCTTGTGCATGTACCATGATAATTTCCATATTGATTGTCTCACCGGAAGAATATTGCTGCAGTAATGCTGTTTGAGATTTATGTGCCAATAATAATTCATTATTGGCTTCTTCCAGCTTGTCCGCAGCATCCTTAAATTCATTATTTTTCATCATTTTAAATGCTTCGTGTATCATAGTTCTTGATGAGCCGCTATGCAAAATAATTTCAAAGGCAACGCTTTGAATTTGTTCTTGTTCCATTGGTTTTCCTCCCTAATTCATCATGTACAAACAGACTCTACTTAACGGAATATCATTCATTCGGAAGTTCTTGTAAGATTAAGTTCGCTAACTTTTCAATGCCCATAGGGATAGGAACGTATGCCTGTGGCGGAATGTTTACAACTGGTTTACCTGCACGATCTCCAGCCTCTTTAAGTTTTTGATAATACATTTTTGTTTGAGGACTTACCAAGAATAAATCATAGCTACCTTTTTCAATCATCTTACTTCCTTCATTAGCAGAAACAGCATCTATTTTAATGTCGTTCCCTTTGTTTTTTAAAAACTCCATTGTTTTCTTTGCCATTAAAGAAGAAGACATACCAGCTGCACAAATAATTAAAGCTTGTTTCATTCAAAATTCCTCCAATAAATTTATTTTTTTTTAGAGCGCTACTTATTGCTACAAATTATCACCATTTGAGGCGATAACTTCTTTATACCAATAGAAAGAATCTTTACGATAACGATCTAAAGTACCATTACCTTCATTATCTTTATCGACATAGATAAATCCGTATCTTTTTTTCATTTCACCAGTCCCTGCTGATACTAGGTCGATACATCCCCATGGGGTATATCCCATTAAATCAACGCCGTCTTCATCTACTGATTTAATCATTTGGTCTATATGGGCTCTAAGATATTCGATACGGTAATCATCGTGAATCTTGCCGTCTTCCCCGAATTCATCAATTGCACCAAATCCATTTTCTACAATAAAGAGAGGCAAACGATACATATCGGTTAACCAGTTTAATGAATAACGAAGACCTTCAGGATCAATTGCCCATCCCCAATCAGAAGTTTTAATATATTCATTTCCAACTAAATCACGTGATTCATTATAGTCATATTCTTCATTTGATTGTTCATGGCTGATTGCAAATGACATATAATAACTAAAGCCGATATAGTCTACCGTGCCTTCCTGCAAGACTTCCAGATCTTCCTTCGTTATATCCAGATTGAATTTTTTTCGATCAAAATACTTTGTCATGTATGCAGGGTACTCTCCATGAACATGAACATCAGCAAAGTAATAACGTTTTTGCATTGCTTTTTGTGCCATTAAAATATCTTTTGGGTTAGGAGTTGATGGGTAAATTGGGCACATGGCAATCATACAGCCAATTAGGAAATCAGGATTGATCTCGTGACCAATTTTTACTGCTTTTGCGCTTGCTACAAGCTCGTAATGTGCAGCCTGATACATAATTTTTTCACGGTCTTCGCCATCTTTATATTTCACACCAGAGTTTGTAAATGGTGCAAAATCTTCATGGAAGTTTGCTTGATTATTAATTTCGTTAAATGTCATCCAATATTTCACTTTATCTTTATAACGCTCAAAACATACGCGTGCAAAGTGAAGGAAGAAATCAATTAACTTACGGTTTCTAAAACCTCCATATTCAGTAACCAGATGATATGGCATTTCAAAGTGGGATAATGTTACAACTGGTTCAATCCCATATTTTAAGCACTCATCAAATAAATCATCGTAAAACTTTAACCCTTCTTCATTTGGCTCAGTTTCATCGCCATTTGGAAAAATACGTGTCCAAGCTATAGAGGTTCTAAAACATTTAAAACCCATTTCGTTGAATAATTTAATATCATCCTTATAACGATGATAAAAATCAATTGCTTCGTGGTTTGGATAATTCTTACCTTCAATAACACCATCTGTAATTTCACGAGGGACACCATGTGCGCCTTTGGTCATAACGTCAGCAACGCTTATTCCTTTGCCTCCTTCTTTCCAAGCACCTTCTAATTGATGTGCAGCGACAGCACCACCCCATAAGAAACCATCAGGTAATTTTGACATCTGAAATCCACTCCTTTTTATCACTCATGTTCGCCAATGCAACATTTATGTTTTTGTTTTTACGTGAATAAGAATCGTCCTTTATCGACACTGGCGGGAAAAGGTTTCCTTGTTCCTCTTGTCTACATTTTATTATGTAAGCGTATTCATTTGTAGAGACTCATTTTCCGTTAACAAAGGAAATTCCTAACACCTAGTTAGAAACTCTGTAACGTAAAAAAAGCCTAGGAAAGTATTTAATTCCTAGGCAATTTCACTTGATTTTCCATTTTAATTGTTCATAAGTCTTGCATTGCAATATTTCCTTTACCATATTTTTATCGTCTAATACTTTCATTAATAACGTATACATTGGTTTCAAATCATGCTTTTTATTTTTGCTAATATTTAATAGCACGATTAACTGTACAGGCTTGTCTTCCCATTGAAGAGGTTTTTGAAGTGTGACAACCGACCAAAATGTATCTTCAGTTTGCGGATCAATTGGGTGGGGAATAGCAACCATATTACCAAAACTAGTTGGAGAAAAGCTCTCCCGTTTAAGGACCGACTCTAAATAGCCTTCATCAACGAGACAATCGGATTCAAGTTCTTTACAGATAAAGGATAAGACCTCTTCCTTCGTATCAAAGTCCTTTTGAAGATAAGTGTATTTTTTTCGTAAATACTTTTCCGTTACAGCCTCTCCCTGGGTCAATAACGTATTAATTTTACTTAAATCAGTTTCCCAAAGTATGGTACTTATCTTTATAACGGGAACAGTTAATTTTTCTTCAATTGGAATTGTACTGATGATGAAATCAATGTTCTGAAACGACTGTTGAAGTAAATTATAGTATTCTGTTGTCCCTATAATATTTAACTGGTCCCCAAATTCACTTTGCAGCTTGAACATTAATAGCTGAGCACTACCTAATCCGGATGCACAGACAATTAAGCATCTTGGGGCCATTTTTTTATTCCTCTTTTGCCTTTCTTGTGCGACTTCAATATGAAGGGCTAAGTAACCAATCTCATTTTCGTCAATTGTGATATTTATCTTCTCTTGTACTAATTGTGCTCCAATTAATGCAGCATCAAAGGACAATGGGTACTTTGATTTTATCTCGTCTAACATAGGATTCCTAATGTTCATTTTGAATTTATACCGGTTTATTGCCGGTTTTAAATGCAGGCTCATTGCTAACAGGAGTTCTTCATCATTAGTTAAATGAAACCCATATTCATCATCAATACGTTTTATCATTTCCTTTACCATTTCTTGAATATCACTATCTATAACGGAATAAGCCTCCATATTATGAGTACATGAATTAGAAAGCTTCGTTCCTTGTAAATGAATGGCCAAGTAGGCAACCTCGTGATTGGTAAATGAAACGTTAAGCTTTTCCTGAATCTCTTTTGCCATTTCCTTTGCAACTAAAAACTCTTTCTTCGCTTCTATCTCTTGTAAGTGATGATGAACCATCTGAACTGAGTTACTCTTCCGAATCCGCTTACATGCAATAGCAATATGTGTAATTAAATTCTGCAAACTAATATCAGAAATGATAATATGGTATTTTCTGAGATTAAACAAAACACGATCTTTAATAACTTCCAATTCTTCTTTAGGTAAAATTCCTAACCAATCACCCATGTTATCTTTTAAGGTTGATTGTTGATTAAACAAATACTCTGAAATGCAATACCTAATTTGTGTTTCATCACCAATAACCTTAATTCCATGATAAGGCTTTTGATCCAATGCTAAGTCATATTTCTTCAGTATCTCACGAATATGCTTTAACTCATGCTGTAAAGTAGAACGGCTAATATAGAGCTCATCAGCCAAATCTTCTATTTTATTATAATCCGAACTCATTAGCAGCTTTTCCATTAAATAGCTGACACGTTCTTGATGATTGGAAGGAATATCGTCTTGAGGATCATGTTGTGACTGAATAAATTGTTGAAATAATCGCTCGTTCTGAATAATAAGCTGATATCCTTTACCTCTTGTGGATGATACATATGCATCATATGATTCTAATTGCTCATTTAATTCCTTTACATCATTACGTATCGTTTTGGAGCTAACTTGCAATAAAGACCCAATTTCGGAACTGGTCAAGGGTTCTTGAGCTAATCTCAATTCTTTAAGTATCTTTTGTTGACGTGTATTCAAGCAATCACTTCCTAAGCAAGAACAATGGTGGATTTTGGCTGGAGTACTTGTGTGAAAATTGTAACACTTATTATATCATAATTTAAATAATCAAATGTTTGCTAAAATGAACAATAATAAGCTTTATTTTTGCTGCATGTGATATCAAAAAAGGAGTGCTTTTACATGAAGCACCTGTCATTTCTTACTCAAACGATCAGCATCAATACATCGACAAACGTATAACTTCTGTTTAAATGGGCAGTTAAAAAAATAACAATTTTGTGGATCAGCGAAAGCAAGTAGAGCCGCATGGAACCCGGTTTGTGGGTCATAGAAAGAAATTTGGGACCGATAGAACCTAACGCGGCGGACGAAATTACGGTTTGTGGATCAACGGATGAAATTAGTGCCTCATAGAACTCGATTTGTGGATCATAGAAAGAAATTTGTGACCCATAGACTCCATCTTGGCAGGTGAAACTTGGATTTTCGCAAATAACAAATTTGTACCTGTAAAAATAATTACACCTTCCTTTGGGAAAATCCCGTAAAAACAAAACAAGTAATGCAGGCAACTGCTGTAACGATGATAGCAAATAGTAATCCAATCGCCTTCATAAATGTATCTTCTCCAGGATAGGATGGTTTTAATGTGACAAACAAGAAAACAAACAGAACGGTCAGGATCAAATAAAAACTGCTCCCAATTGCGCCCATCTTCAATCGATTTCTTTTCGTGCCTTGCCATGCTTTATTTATTATAATCCATAAATAAATACTTCCGAATACCGCTAAAAGCATTATAAATATATGAATAAACGGGATAATCAAAAACATCAGCAAGTAAAGTATACCAATGGTTGCAAAAAATAAAACGGCATTCATCCCAAATAAAAAGATCCCAGCTAGCCAATAATTTTGATACCAATTCGCCGTTTGTAATTTATGGACCATTTTATTATTTTCTCCAAGCTTATTAATGATTGGATTTTTGAAGAATAGAACAAGTAACACTCCAAAAAGACCGATGAATATAATCAATGACAATGGCATACACCCCCTAAAATTCTAAATCACTTTTATATTCAAAAATATCTCAAGGCTGATAATCTAGTGTTTTGCAGACCGCTTCTAATGTTGAAAACTGAATTGCTTTTGCCTTGCCATTTTTCAATTTTGAAAGATTAGCCATAGTAATAATACACAAAAGGCAAGACCGTGATCCATAATATAAAAATTATGAATTTAAAAAAGCAGTTGTTCCTTGCTTCATAAAAGCACCTCACCTATTGATCTTATTCATATAATAATCATTTATTTATCGAATATCAATAAAAATTTGTTAATTAACAATATTATTTGATGATTCCTTTCCTTTGATTGAAAGGTTTGTTTTAATTTGACTTTCGTACCTTCGACTAATCAAGGATAACTTTCGGTTTTTGGTATAATTACTACAAAAGCTTTTCAGCGTAGTGTCTTTTGAAAAAACATTATCCATTGCCCAAATGTAGAGGGAAGAGAAAAATGCCAAAAAAACAAACGAGTTCAATGAAAAGACCCATTAAATTATTAGGGATAATCTTCTTAAGTCTTGCAGGAATTTTTTTTATAGCACAAATAATTTTGACTCTAAGTATAGGAACGGGTTTAGGTAAAGATGACATGGTGGGATTTTCTAAAAATAAATATGTCATTGGTCGTCCACCGACAAGTTATAATTTATATGAAAAAGATAGTGGGATAACTATATTAGATAATGTAATAGGTTACAAAAAGGGGAAGGCTGCAAGTTATATTCGAAATGATATAGAATATGTAATTATAAATGAAGAAAAGGGTAATTACTCCAAAAGGGAATTAAAAGATGCGTCTACAACAGATATTAAACAGTTAAAAAAAGTAAAAAGATTGGAGTAGTCATTTTCTTAATATAACATCTATTATAGAAGTCGTTCACACAAAAGCCCTTGAATTCAACCAAATATGGTCAAATTCTGGGGCTTTCCTTTTGGGGAAAATTGAAAATTAAAGGGAAATGCTTTTAAAAAATGAAGGGATTTTTATAAACTTATAGAAAGTAGCTATATAATAAAACATCTGAGAAAGGAAAATTGCTCAAAGACGATAACTTGGTTTCTTAATGTAATTGGTTTGGTTTTTTCTGTCGTTGGAGTAACACATTTTAAAAATAATATTTTTATATATTGGATTAGTTATCGAGACTATAACAACAGTGATTTATTATGTAATTAAATATAATGAAGAAAAACTATAATAAGGAGTAAATCATGAAAGCATTAACTGGGACGATTGCATTATCCGTTTCTTTTGTATTATTCATTTATTTATATGGTTTAAAAGAAGACTCATCGGTGAAATACACACCGGGATTATATGTATTTCCATCCATATTGCTACTTATTGCAATCATATGCTTTGGGTTGTTAGTTGTAGAATTTGAAAGTGCAAACTCTAAAAAGAAGTGAGCGTTTGAAGGTAAATGATGTTGTATTAGTAAGGCTTGTATCTTATAACAATTAATAGACCTGGGGAATCGCGATTCATCTTCCCGAAAGAAGTGGATTCGAGTAGATAAGAAGAGGAACTGCACTTTCAACTACCCGAAAGAAGCGGATACGAGCAGATAAGAGGAAGAACCGCATCCCCATCTTCCCGAAAGAAGCGTATTCGAGAAGATAAGAGGAAGAACCGCATCCCCATCTTCCCGAAAGAAGCGTATTCGAGAAGATAAGAGGAGGAACCGCGTCCTCAACTACCCGAAAGAAGCGTATTCGAGAAGATAAGAGGGGGAACTGCTTCCTCAACTACCCGAAAGAAGCGTATTCGAGCAGATAAGAAAAGGAACCGCGTCCTCATCTTCTCGAATGGAGCAGATTCGAGAAGGAAAAGAGAGGGATCGCGATTCCTGGATGATGTTCTTTCGCAAATAACTTACTCAGTTTCAGCGATAACTACCATTTTTGTTAATATAATGTTTTCTTACACCATCTTCGTATACAAATGCTTCAAATACCGCCAACGGGCAATGAAGAAGTAAACGACTTGAGCTGCCCCAAAGGTTACAAAAATGATAATTGATGATTTCAATACTGAAAAGTCAACAAGTCGTTGCAGGGCGAAAAAGGCAACGGAGCCGTGAATGATGGCCATGACGATTGGCAAGAAGAATAGGAGTACGAGTTGTCGGGTCACGATTTGGCTGAGTTCCTTTTTGCTTAGTCCGATTTTTGAAATCATTCGATATTGCTGGATGTCGCGGTCTAAGTCTGCATAGAGGCGGAAATAGATAAAGCTTGCAGCGAACGTAAAGAACACAACTCCGACTAGCCCGCTTAAAATGAGCAAAAGACCGTTCTCTTGTTTAGACGTTAACCAATTTAATACGAGTGAACTAAAGTTATAGTTGTCTGGATTCAACTTCTTAGTGATGTTTTGAGCCACTTCTTTTGTTTCCTGCCAGTTTTTTACGACAAAGCGATAATCTCTATAATTGGATTCGTCTCCTTCTAAAAATTTTTCGTACATTTTATCCGAAACAATAATAGTTGTACTACCTACTTCTGGAAAAACGATGTATGGCAAGGCTTTTTTTATTGTAACGTCAACATTCATTTTTTCTTGAACAATCTCTAGTTGCTTTGTGGTTTGTCCATGAATTCGCCAATCATTTTTTTGTTTAACAGTTGTTGGAGTGAGAATGGCTTGATTCGTTGAAACAGTTTCTGTTGGATAACCAAGTGCTTTAGCCATTTCATTATAGTTACTAAGCTTAATCAAGGTCGTATCATTTGTCGTATAAATTGGTTTAAACGATCCCATCGCAAATGGAATATTCGCTTTTGTGAGTTCTTCTTTAATGGTTTCGATTGCTTGTTTATCCGCTTTCTCACCAAACGATGTGTAGCTAAATGCATACGGATTGATCATTTCGGATAATCCTGAGTTTCCTAAAGCTAAGCATGTTCCAATTCCCGTGAATGCTGAAGCAGAAATGACAGATACAAGGAAAAACATAACAGCATTGTCCTTCATACGGTACATAAATTCCGAAATCGTCACCATATTTGTCTTCTTAAAAAAGAAGCGGCTTCTCTTCTTTAAGCCTCGTATCGAATACACACTAAATTGCGTAAATAAAAAGTATGTTCCCAAAATCGTCAAACCGACTCCGGATAACAACAAGCCAAGTGAAATAATTTGTAGAATGGCAAAGCAAAGCACCATACCATATCCTGCTGCTAGTAAAACAATTGCTAAGAGTGATAACCATGGTGAGGTTTTCGGTTCAGGCTTCGGTTTTTCTTCTGCTTTCACAAGTTCTAAGACAGTCCCTGTTCTTACCAATCTAGAAGTAAATAACGAAATTAACAGGAAGAGCAGGAGGAATGCACCCGCAGTGATTAATGCTGCCTTGATTGGAAAATAGAAAGATAACCCTTTTTCAATCGCAAGTATGTTCGCACTTATAATTAAAAGAAACTTCGAAAGGAAAGTCCCTGCAACAATCCCTGCAATAATTGCAGCACATCCAATAATCATGTTTTCGACAAAAAGAAGACGATAAAATTTCTTTCGGGACATGCCGAGGATCATAAGAATACCAAATTCCTTTTTCCGCAGTTTTAGAAAAGCACTGACGGAGTACAGCAAAAAGAAAAATGAAAAAATGAAAATGATAATTTGCGCTACTTTCATTCCCATCGTTCCTAATGCACTAATCATGTCACTGGTTGACTTAAGTTCTCCTTGTAGCTCGGGATGAAATAGTAACAACGCATAGATGAAAAAGATCATGACCGAAAATGCACTGCTCAAAAAATGGGCTAAATACGTCCGTTTATTTCGAAGAACGTTATTAATCGCGAATTGGCGAAGGTTCATTTGCAGTCCCTCCAATTCGTGAAAGATTCTCGATGATTTTTTGATAAAACTCGGATCGATTCGTACCCATTCGAATTTCATTCACTAATTGCCCATCTTTAATAAAAACAACACGCTGACAATAACTAGCAGAAACTGCATCATGGGTAACGAGCATCATCGTTGCTTGTTCTTCCTTATTTAGTTTTTCTAGCATTTCCATTACGTCTTGTGCTGCCTTTGAATCTAAATTTCCGGTAGGTTCATCGGCGAGAACAAGTTTTGGCCGATTAATAAGGGCACGGGCAACTGCTGTACGCTGGGCCTGTCCACCGGAGATTTCATAGGTCCGTTTATCTAAAATAGAAGTGATTCCTAATTTTTCAGCAAAAAGGTTTACTCTTTTGTTCATCTCCTCAATGCTCACACCATCTAATGTTAATGGAAGAACAATATTTTCCTTCACCGTTAAGGTTGGAAGCAGGTTAAAAGATTGAAAGACAAATCCTAATTCGCGTCTGCGAAAAATCGCCAATTTCTGATGGGACAAGCGATAGGGATTCTCACCGCCGATACGAATCTCCCCGGAAGTTGGGCGGTCAATCGTCGAAATCATATTTAATAAAGTCGTTTTCCCGCTTCCTGATGGTCCCATAATCCCTACAAACTCGCCTTGATTGATCGTTAAATCGATATTTCGAAGGGCTTCATAATTCACATTCCCTTTATACACTTTCCCTAAATCCCGAACAGTTAATATTTCCATAAAAGGTTCCTCCTCATGTTCGTGTGTATGTATTAATTAGTTCATACACCTTGTATGTGTATTATATGGTTGATACATTTATAAAGTCAACTGCCATTTTTTATAAAAGGAAGGAAAAATGGAGGGATTCGAGAATACTAATCTATATATAGATTGGACATTGTATACTGAAAAAGATCCGCGAAAATGAAGGAGTTTTAATTTTGAAAGCAAACCGAGTGATGTTTCATGAATTTGGAAAACCGGAAGATGTGTTAATCGTTATGAATCAGCGGATAGATCCGCTCGCTGATGGGGAAGTTCTTGTTCGCATGAAAATGTGCCCAATTAATCCGTCTGATCTGATTCCGATTAGAGGGTCTTATTCTCACCGCATTTCACTGCCTGCCATTCCAGGATATGAAGGGGTAGGAATTGTAGAGGAGGTTGGTCCTTCTGTTTCGCATGACCTAATTGGTAAACGTGTCCTTCCGTTAAGAGGGGAAGGGACATGGCAAGAAGTTGTTAGGGCGCCAGCTAAGTGGTTAATTCCTATTCCCGATGAAATGGATGATACAATCGCTGCCCAGCTCTATATTAATCCGGTTACAGCTTTTGTTATTTGCACTGAAATATTGTATTTAGGACCAGGTGATTATTTATTAATGAATGCAGCGGGATCTGCAATTGGCCGGTTGTTTGCCCAGCTTGCTAGAATCATAGGGTTTCAATTTATCGCAGTGACACGAAATCCTATTTATACTGAGGAGCTGCTTAAACTAGGGGCTTCCCATGTTATAGACACTTCAGTTATGCCCTTACAAGAATCGGTGATGGAAATAACAAATGGAAAAGGTGTACATGCGGCGATTGATTCAATTGGTGGTTTAGATGGGACCCAGCTTGCATATTGTGTCCGTCCGGAAGGCAACTTTCTAACAATTGGCTTGCTTTCTGGTATGCAAATTCAATGGAAGGAAGTATCAATGCGGACGAAAGTAAATGTTAAACTATTTCACCTTCGTCACTGGAATAAACAAGTTTCGGTTCAAAAATGGCAAGAGACATTTCACAAATTAATGACGTTAGTGACTGAGCAACGATTAACATTGGCTTCACCCGAAACATTTTTCAATCTAATGAAAGTACGGGAAGCGGTACGACAATCTGAAACCTCGAATAGAAGCGGAAGGAAGGTTTTTATAGAAATATAGTGTATACGGAAATAAGAGATCAAAATGTGTTTCTATTATTTTGATAAATATGATGAAGGTGGTGATTAGGTGACTTATCCTATTAGAGTGCGAGCGTGTGCGCTCATTATCGAAAACGATTCGATTCTTTTAGTAGAGTTTCAAGATGAAAGGGGGTTGCATTATAATTTGCCAGCAGGTGGAGTGGAACCCAATGAATCTGTTATTGAAGCAGTTAAACGGGAAGCGAAAGAGGAAGCTTCGATTGAAGTAGAAGTTGGTCCCCTGGCCATTGTTTATGAGTATGCTCCCCATTTAAATTCAAATAAATTTGGGGAAACGCACTCTTTACAGTTAATGTTTGAATGTAAGATAAAGGATGGATTTATTCCAACGCTGCCAAATAACCCCGTCCCAAATCAAACGGATGTTAAATGGATAAAATTATCTGAGCTGAATGAAATTGTTCTATTCCCGAATATTAAAGAACAAATAATTACATATGTAAAAGGAAAAAATAGTATTGAGTTAATTGAAGAATATACTTTAGAGGGATATGAATTGAATTAGCATCCTTTAAAGAACGGCTATATGGGCGTGCTAGTTAACATTATCCATAAGTAAATGAGGCATTTAGCCAAATGCCTCTCCTGAAATAAAGGAAATAGTTTGACAAATTTAAGAAGTCTATTAAACTAAAATTAGAATCCTCTATATAAGCTAAAACGCAAGTCTTTATTTCCCTTTTTCTTTGTCCCCAATTGAAACTACATTAAACCACTTATTTTCACTCGCTTAAACACTCATAAATTTTAAAAATCTTTCCGAAGTTCAAATGAATAAACATCAAATGATGTAAGCTATTAAATGCCCCGGTTGTGGAGATTTTGCATTGAAAGATGATTATTACAAAAAACTGGACAGGAGGAGAAATCTATGGGATTTAAAGAAGAATACCAGGCCTTTTTGAATGCTCACTTGCAGGCAAGAACTGGAGAGCGGTTACGTCGCTTACAAGAAGGTCATAACCAGGCTGAAATGTTATTTTTAAAAAAAGTATGGTGGCCTTTATTTTACCATTTCCAGTATCTTCATCCAGAATATGAAGTCAATGATTTCAAGGATGGCAAAAGGTATTTAGATTTTGCATATATTCGTCCAGGTATCCGGATATGCCTTGAGATCGACGGGTATGGTCCTCATCTAAAGAACATAAGCAGATGGCAATTTTCCGACAGCCTGGAACGTCAAAACCAATTGGTGATTGACGGATGGACAGTAATCCGTTTTTCTTATGATCAAGTAAAGGAAAATCCTCGTCGATGCCAACAGATTGTTCAGCAGGTGATTGGCCGATGGCTGGGTGATGAATTGGACCAGGCATCTCTGTCTTTGCTCAAAAAGGAAGTCCTTCGGTTAGCGATTCGAAAAGGAGAAACCATATCCCCTATAGAAGTCGAGAAGTATTTGAAACTAAGTGACAAGACAGTGAAAAAAGTACTGTCTCGACTAGTTGATAAAAAGATGCTGATTCCCGCATCGGGAATTAAGAGGATCCGCTCATATCGATTGGGGGATCGGGTTAAACATCCGATCTGACCAATAGTCGGAAAAATTCCGCTTAATTAGCTTAATAGCATTGAAAATGGGTTGAATAGACGGAGGAATTCCGCCTATTGGCTGTAAAAACGTGAAAATGGGGGATTTTGCTTTGCATAATCGGAAAAATTCCGCTTATATACCCCCGAAACATGCCCCATCCTGTATTTAACCGGAAAAACTCCGCTTATAATACATTCACTGCTACTTAATTAAGGTCTAGACTTCTTTTTAAATGGAGGTGGTGAACCGTTCTGTAAGACCTATGTTTTAAACAATGACAAAAGGGAATCCACTAATTATCGGAATATAAAGGAGTTATTTTAAGTGAGTACATCTTATGCTACGGAAAAAAGTGGACGGAGTGGCAATGTGAGATCGGATGATGGGTTAATTGATCTAGATTTAGTAATGCCTACTGAAAAGTCGGACAAAAAGGGGTCAAATCCTGAACAGTTATTCGCGGCAGCTTACTCAGTCTGTTTCGATGGAGCGTTAAATTCGGTGGCTTCGCAAAAGAAAAAGGAGATCGATTCAACTTACAACAGCCAGTGTAAGCTTTTTAAAGGATCTGGATGATGGAGGCCGCCACTTAACATAAAGGTGTAAGCCAAAAGGAAGCTGAGGAGCTTGCTAAGGCAGCCCATTAAGTTTGTCCTTACTCTACGCGGAAACATTGACGTCCAGTTATAACCGAAGGCGGTTTAATTCGAAAGACGCATGAAAAAATACGAAAGGCTAAAACTAATTGTATCAGCTCTATCCTTTTGATACAGGACTTCAGTCAATTTTTTCAACAAAGAGAGGTATACGAGGAGGTGAAAAAATGAAGTATGTGATTATCGGCGGGGATGCAGCAGGGATGAGTGCAGCGATGCAAATTGTTCGTAATGCGGAGGATGCGGAGATTGTTACCCTTGAGAAAGGGGGAATTTATTCATATGGGCAATGTGGACTTCCATATGTGATAAGTGGAACCGTTTCTTCAACAGATGAGGTCATCGCGCGAAGTGTAGAGACCTTCCGACAAAAATATGGGATTGATGCACATTTATATTGTGAAGTGAAAAGCATCGATTCAGGCGAAAAAAAGGTGTATGGCGTTCATACGAAAACAGGTGAAGCATTCTGTCAATCCTATGATAAATTGTTGATTGCTACTGGAGCGAGTCCAAACTTACCGGAGTGGGAAGGGGTCGAACTTGAACATGTTCATGTATTAAAGACTATTCCGGACACACACCGTATTTTAGATAGTCTCAAAGAAGAAATAAACGATGTAACAATTGTAGGTGGAGGCTATATTGGTCTTGAGATGGCTGAAAACTTTCACAAACTAGGGAAACATGTTCGAATTATCCAACGAGGGAAACAGCTTGCATCAATTTTTGACGAGGATATGGCAGTACATATTCATAAAGAAGCACAGGATAAGGGAATTGAAGTCATTTTAGAGGAAGATGTGAAGAGAATAGTTGGGGAAACAACGGTAGAAGCGATTGTAACAGACAAGCGGCGCTATGAGACAGATTTAGTGTTAATTTCAATAGGAGTGCATCCGAATACAACTTTTTTGAAAGGGACGGATATCCGTTTAAGGAAAAACGGGGCCATTGAAGTGAACCGTTATATGGAAACGAACGTGAAAGACATTTATGCTGCAGGGGATTGCGCTGTTCAATACCATCGTATTAAAAAGCAAGACGATTACATTCCTCTTGGCACAACAGCCAACAAACAAGGGCGGATTGCTGGTTTAAATATGGCTGGTAATGGAGTAGCTTTCGGAGGAATTGTCGGTTCATCCATTATTAAGTTCATGGATCTAACACTCGGAAAAACAGGATTGTCTGAAAAAGAAGCTAGCGTTCTTCAGTTTCCATTTCAAACAATTTCACTAGAAGTGAAAAATCACGCTGATTATTACCCAGGGGCAAGCCCGCTCTCTATCAAATTGATTTATCGAAAGGATAATGATCTACTTCTCGGTGGGCAAATTATCGGGAAAAATGGTGTTGACAAGCGTATTGACGTTTTGGCAACCGCACTATTCAATAAAATGTCCATTACCGAGCTTACAGATTTAGATCTCAGTTATGCACCTCCATATAACAGTCCGTGGGATCCGATTCAACAAGTGGCGCGTAGACATTCAAGAAATTCCATGTAAATAGAACTAACATCTGAAACTCCGAATGAATGTTTAACTTTATTTTAAAAAGGGTAAATGATAGATAATACATAATGAAAGGACGACTGACTGATGGAAAAAGAAATGAAAGAACTTATTGACGGATTAAATGAAGATTTGAGTGGAGAATATTCAGCTGCCATTCAATATACTTATTATGCTTCTGCGGTACAAGGTCTTTACTATCAAATTCTAAAACCTATGTTTGAAAAAGAAATTCCTGATGAGCAGGGCCATGCTCTTTACCTATCAGAAAAAATTATTAATCTTGGCGGTCAGCCAACAACTAAACCGGCAGAAGTAAAACCGGTAAAGGATGCTAAGGAAATGCTTGAAGAGGCGCGTAAAGCAGAGGAACAAACAATTGCCCGCTATAAAGTACGTCGTGAACAAGCTGACAAATTAGGATTAATCGAATTAGTCGTTAAACTGGAAGATATTATTTCCGATGAAACTAGACATATGGAAGAAATGCAACGATTACTGAATGATCCACGTTTTTCCTAATCGGATACAGTCAGAAGTGTACATATATAAATGAAAATTAAAGTCCCTTAAGCCTTCTTTTATAGCGGGCCTTTTTGTTTTGTTTATGATGTATTGATGCTAAAGCTTTCGGGTCATAAATACACCTGATACATTTATCTGATCGATAATTAGTAGGTAAGCATGAAAAAATACCAAGTTATGTATAACAACTTGGTATTTTTAGCTTACTTATATGAGATAAGCGCCAGTTACTTTAAGTGAAGTTCTTCTGAAAAGTAAAATTTGAAAGCTCTTTACATACTAAAAAGGCCTGTTTGGCAGCCTTCTTTTCAAAAATTATTTTAATAACTCGTTTATTTTTGTCCGAACGCCTTTCAAAACCTCAGAGTTCACTTGTCCAAACCTTTTTCTGACAATATCTTTTGAAAGTGTGTAAACTTTATCAGCACGAATTGCTGAGGTAACTTTAAGTTCACCCTCATTTAAATCTTTTGAGTTTATTACTATTGAATAATCAAGATCCTTTAATTGTGAAGTAATTCCAACGACAACTATATCTTCAGTTATTTTGTTGTAATTATCATTTGAAATAACTAGTACAGGTCGCTGCTTCCTGTTTGTTAAATCACTAAATGGAACAGGAACTAAAACAATATCTCCCTGTTTATACATTATTCCAAACCTCGTCATCAATATCATTATTCCAAAAATCAAGACTACTTTCACTTGCCTTTGTTAAATCTTCAGATAAGAATTTTTCTTTTTTCGCTTTTAAGAATTCTGCAAAATCCAAAATTTCATTTATCTCTTGTTCAGGTATTTCATCTATAATTTTAAGCAATCGCTCTTTAGCTGTATTCATGTTGACATTCACCTCTTCCATGAATAGTTTATTTTATTATACCACTTGAAATTTCATGAAACTACATAATCCGTTAGTTCTATACTGTTTACCGAAGAAAAAAAGAGAATGTATTGCAAGCTGAATAACCCCTCTATTACATATGGTTAGTCTCTAAAAAATTCTCTCCCTACTAACCATTTCAACATGTATGGTTATTGGGATGACTGGTTATTTACAGTATTTCCAATTAGCACAAGATTTTAAAAAAAGGAATAATGGAACAATCAAGCGAAGTAAAATAAAGAATGGGGGGATTTGTATGATTAAAAAATTCTTAGTTATCATTCTTTTCTTTTCTTTATTTTTAACGGCTTGTTCAAAAATAAAAGTGATGAATTTTGTTGGTAGGAGCGGCAATTGGGATATAAATTATAGAGTAACGGTGCTAGATGAAGATAGCGAATCTACTAATATAACAATAAAATATATTGGAAAAGACCCTATTCCTAAAAAAAATTCATATAGTATTGAAACTGCCTCGGGGAAATCAAGCGGTAACGAGCCACTAACTGAGAGTGGTGTATTAAGTGGTAGTGGACATTCTTGTGATGGCTGTTCAGTTGTTCAAGAAAATGAAGATATAAACGCTATCATCACATGGGATGGAAAGTCTGAAACGTTTAAGTTGAAAAATAAGTAGTCTTTAAGAATATAAATTTTAAATATTTCAGTAAAGATACTCTTCCAGAAATAAATCAAATAGAGGTGGGAACAATGGGTGATTTAATTAAGTTAAGCCCAATCGAAGCAGCACAACAGTTTATCCGTAAGCATTTTCCAAATTGTCAAGGAGCGTTATTAGCTGGGAGTGTAGTTCGAGGTGAAGCTACAGAAACATCTGACCTTGATATTGTTATTTTCGACAAAAGCGTTATTTCATCTTATAGAGAGTCATTAATGGATTTTGGTTGGGCGATAGAGGTCTTTGTACATAATTTAACCTCTTATAAGCACTTTTTTAAAAATGATTATGAAAGAGCGAGACCTTCGATGCCAAGAATGATTTCAGAGGGAAGGGTCTTAAAAGACGATGGAATCATAGATTCTATCAAAAAAGAGGCTAAAGAAATCGTTGAAAAAGGTCCAGCGGAATGGTCAGTAGAAACGATAAATGCAAAGCGTTATTTTATTTCGGACGCACTGGACGATTTTATAGGTTCTTCTATTCGAGCGGAAGATATATTTATAGCAAATACACTTGCAGAATTGGTAAGCGAATTTGTATTGAGAACGAACCGTAAATGGATTGGTGCATCCAAGTGGGTAGTTCGTTCATTAAAACAATATGACGAAGAATTCGCAAAGCAATTTGTAGAGGCATTTGATATTTTTTACAAGACTGGTGACAAAAATCAAGTAATACAATTAGTTGAGAATATTTTGCAACCTTTTGGAGGAAAGTTATTTCACGGTTTTTCGTTGGGGAAGAAGTAGGTATCTTCTAACAGGAGGGGATTTAAAATTGCTGATCCAGATGGGTATTTTCTAAGAATTACTTCTGAATGATATTGTGGATTTTAAACGGCTGAATAAGCAGGATGCTTTTTCCAAAAAACCCCCGACCAAAATCAAACGGATGTAAAATGGATAACATTATCTGATTTAAAGATATTGTCTTATTTACGAATATAAAAGAACAAATATTTACTTATGCTAAATGAAAAAATAATATTGAGTTAATTGAAGAACACACTTTAGAAAGATATGAAATGAATTAGCATCTTTTTTAAATAATGCATTTACTTTATTCTCAACTACAAATAAAAACTCATTATAATTAATTCACCTTTTTTACCCATTATTCTAACTCCTTCATCTTTATAACCACATTTTTTATACAATGTTTGGGCCGAGATATTTTTCGCATTCACGGCTAATATTATTTCATTGATATGTGGAAATTGTGTACGAACAAATTGGGGTAATAGAAAAAGGGATTGTTTAGCATACCCGTTCCCCTGATGACGAAAATCAGTGGAGAACGTTCTCAACAGAATCGCCTTTCTATTTTCTGAATAAGGTTTTACGCCTTCATTTTTATGAAGTACAAAAAATGTTACAAGTTCATTATTTTCAATAGCCAAAATGGGATGTCGGTCTATATCTGAATTTGATAGTTCTACAGCTTTGGAAGGGGTTCCTGTAAACTGGAGCTGTTCTTTGGATAAAGAATAGTTCTCTAATTTTTCCTTAAATTGTTTTTCATATTCTATTAAAAACATAATTTCCTCCACAGTACGTTTTCAAATTTAATTAGATTATAGAACATTCGTTCTTGTATTACAAGAAAAATTAATAGCCTCCGTCTTTAAACCTTCTTCTTATAATGATTACTACTTAGAATTTCAGATACAAACGTAACGAATACAACAAATGATAAAACCAAAATAATCCAAATAAGCATTTCAGCTTTAAAGATAGCATAGAAAATGATAAATAATATTTCTAAAAAAATTACCGTATATTGAATAATTTTGAATGATATTGCATTACTTTTCAGTTTTATTTCTTGATTTCTTTCATCTAATTCTTCAATTTTATCTTGTATTGTCAATTGTTTTGAAATACTTCTACGAATACTAGAAACAGAAATCAAAAAAATAAGTATCGCTAAAATGGAAAATTTTAAATCATATCCTTTTATTAATAAAGAGATTAAAGCTATTAATACAAAAAAAATACCTATTATCCCTGTAAAAAATTTCTGTTTATTGTAGATTTTCAAAGCGTCTATCCTCCAAATCTTTACTAGGTAAGGCTTGATTTCTACTATTATACCAGTTTTTAGCATAACTTTTAGTAGCAATTCAATTGTAAGAAGATACAAGAACTTCAAAAACAACTCCTGGAACTAATGTATTTAAAATATTCGTCTATTTTGATGTCTTCCTCGATTTTAAGATTTCGCCTAATTAATGTTGCTTCGAGTAATAATGGTGCAGTAGAAAATATTCTAAAGGATCTTCTTAAACTAGATGAAGTTAGTCATCCATCTGATAAAAGTAAGTTTAAAGAATATGAAAAGTATGCTAAAGAGGCAATGAATTATCAATGTATCCATCTTCCTCAAAACTTCCTTTCTACTTTTCTCAATTCCTTTCACAAATAATAGAGGAAGATAAAAAGAATAGCTCAATACCGTGTTTAAACAAACCAACCTTAATAATGTTACTTTAGTATTTTTCGGTTTAAAATATCTTCTAACAAAGACCAGGCTTCATGACAGCTTGGTTCGGTGAGTAAAGGTTCAAACCTGTAGTTTAAGTACATATTGATTGCTTGGTAACTTGTCGTTTGCGATGTAAGATAGCATTTTGAATGATTATTGGCCAAAATATTCATAACAGCACTAAGTAATGGTTTTGAAAGTTTCTTCCCTTGATATTCTGGAACAATACCTACCCAATGAATTCTGCCGGATACTTCTCCATCTCCATTCTCAATAAAAACACATCTTCGTGACATTTCGTCCAAATGTGGCCCGAATTCTTTGTTAAAGTGTTCTAGTGCAGCTTGTTCGTTTTTAAATTCATCTACACTTGTTTCAACACGAGTCCAATTATGTTCGTCCCCTTTTTCAAATAACCTTATTCGAAATCCGGCTGGAAGCGAATATTGAGGGATATCTAACAAATCTTTCCTCACCATTTTAACTGGAATTCTTTTCATAAAAATCATCTCCCTATCGTGATTAATCTTCTTGTTTAAATATTTTTAACTGATTTTCCTTCAATTGGGATCTGAAATATAAGACTATTTTTAAATCGCTGCTAGTTTTTTCAGTACACAATCCACCATTGCATTGATATCCTCATTTTCTGTGCTTTGCAAGTATTCAGGCTTAAAGATCTGGGTTTTCTTCGCCACATAATAATCGAATAGGGCCTGTTTCAAGGGCAATCCCTCTTCCGTTAAAAATGAAGTATTAACAAATCTCTCCAGAACAATTTCATCTTGAATAATTAGGATTGAGGCATTCAATTCATTAAAAACTTCTTCTTTCATACCATTTTGATAAAAGGTGTGAATAATAGAAGATTGTTCTTTTCTTGATTGCATCTTTTTTTCATAAAGATGGGGACAGCTTCTTTTTAAATCATTCAAATAAATATCTGACATGTATGCAGCTGAAAAAACTGCTTGTTCAAACACTTTTTGAAAACGAAGCGAATATGACAATTCTTCGTTGGAAATGGTCTGACCAAATTCATTTATATAATTAATACAGAGATTAGTTAGCTCCATAATGATGTCTTCTTTTGAAGAAAAATAGTTATACAAGGAAGCTCGGCTCAAATTCATTAAATCGGCAATATCTTGAATGGTAAGAGAAAGGAATCCTTGAGTACGAATGACATGGATCAACTTTTTTACATAGGCTTTTCTCAACCTCTGTCTTTCATCAGGTGCAATTTTTCTCAAAAGTACCACTCCTTTTATCCTGAAATTATATCATATCCAGTAAGGTAAATTAATTTATGGGTATTCCAATTCTTTTCAGTTTACAACAAAAGAAAAGAGGAGTATGGTATACAAAGTAAACACTTTAGACATTTTAAATTATTTTTGTCTAAAATGTATAAGTATTTGTTTTTCAAACATTTAAGTAAAAATTTAAGATAATAAGGAGAGAATATAAGAATGGCTACTAAGACTACAGCACCAGTAACAAATGATTTTTATAAAATCGTAACAGAACGCCGTTCAATAAAAAGTTACGATAAAAATGTAAAAATTAGCCGCGAAGAGATGGAGGAAATCCTTACATTAGCAACACTTGCTCCTTCTTCGGTTAATATGCAGCCATGGCGCTTTCTTGTGATTGAAAGCCCTGAAGCAAAAGCAAAACTTGCTCCACTGGCCCGTTTTAATCAAACCCAGGTTGAAACATCATCAGCAGTTATTGCTGTTTTTGGTGATTTAAATAATTTTGAGAAATTCGAAGAAATCTACGGTGCAGCTGTAGATAAAGGATTGATGCCTTTAGAAGTAAAAGAACAAATTCATGCATCTTTTTCAGGTTATTATGAAACTGCTTCACGCGAAGAAATGAAAGATGTTGCTTTGGTTGATGGCGGTCTTGTCTCTATGCAATTAATGCTAGCTGCCCGTGCTTATGGCTATGATACAAATCCAATGGGAGGATATGAAAAAGATCAAATAGCCGAAGCTTTTGGTTTAGATAAAGAACGTTATATTCCAGTGATGTTGATCTCCATTGGTAAAGCAGCAGATAACGGACATCCATCTGTACGCCTCCCAATTGACCAAGTCGCACAATGGAAGTAATGAAATATAAACAAGAAAGGACCTGAGGTTCAATGATTATCGTCCATGCTACATTCCAAATAAACCCAGCAAAGGAGAATCTATTTCTAGAGGAAATCCAGCCGCTTATTGCCGCTTCAAGAGAAGAGAACGGAAATATTTCTTATGGCCTTCAAAAAGATGTAGAAAATGAACATGTATTTTTGATGATAGAAATTTGGCAGGATATGCAAGCTGTTGCCAGCCATAACTCAAGCGATCACTTCACTAAGTTCGTAGCAAAAGCAAAAGACTTCTTGACTGCACCGTTAGACATTAAGGCATATGAAGGGCAGCAGCTAAAATTATAGACATGTACTCTAATATATAATGAAAAATAGAAAGAGAGTGTCCCAAAGAAAAGTTTTTAGGACTCTCTCTTTTTTGTTTATAAATAGAAATGATTGAGGAATTTCAACAATGATGGTTTGTTAGTTGTGAAGGAATATCTCCAAAAAATATAGAAATCTTAATAATGGATAAAAAGGATATTAAACTTGGTAAAGAAATTTTCTATGATAAGCTTAATATCCTTTTATAGTATTAATTATGGTAATATTATGGAAACATAGGTAAAACTTTAAAGGTGGTAAGAACAATATGGTAACAATCGAAGACTTTTTAAAACTAGATATGCGAGTTGGCACGGTCATAAGTGCAGCACCTTTTCCTGAAGCAAGAAAACCGGCGATAAAATTAGAGATTGACTTTGGGGAAGAGATTGGAATAAAACATTCTTCTGCTCAAATTACTCGAAGATATAGTCCTGAGCAACTTTGTGGACGTCAAGTCGTAGGTGTAGTAAATTTTCCGCCAATGCGTGTTGCTGGGTTTAAATCCGAGGTATTGGTAGTAGGCGGGATTCCTGAAGAAGGGGATGTCGTTCTGTTAAAACCTGATGAACCTGTTAGGAATGGAACACGTATCTCATAATTCTTTGTGCTAGGTGTTAATCTAAGAAGGATTAACACTTTTTTATTTGTTTAGGAAACTGCCAAGATCCGATTCCAAAGTCCATCTTGGTCTACAAAGCGAGCGAATGAAGCCCAAGATCCAAAACTGAGATCCATCTTGGTCGACAAAGCGAGTGAATGGAGCCCAAGAACCAAATCCAAAGTCCATCTTGGTAGACAAAGCGAGCGAATGAAGCCCAAGATCCAAAACTTAGATCCATCTTGGTAGACAAAGCGAGTGAATGAAGCCCAAGAACCAAATCCAAAGTCCATCTTGGTAGACAAAGCGAGCAAATGAAGCCCAAGAACCAAATCCAAAGTCCATCTTGGTAGACAAAGCGAGTGAATGAAGCCCAAGAACCAAATCCAAAGTCCATCTTGGTAGACAAAGCGAGCGAATGGAGCCCAAGATCCAAAACTTAGATCCATCTTGGTCGACAAAGCGAGCGAATGAAGCCCAAGAACCAAATCCAAAATCCATCTTGGTCGTCCCAAAAATTGAAACCATTCTTGAATCGAGTGTGTTGTCAGCTTTTTATTTGGAAATAGTAAACAATATTCCTTTATTCTACGTAATACTGCCGTTGTAATATTTTCTTTGTATCCGCATTTAGGGCATAAGATAAAATATTTTTCATAATGGTCAATAAATTCTTTAATCCACTATCAACAGTTAGCGGAAGAACACAAAAGAAAAAACATTCCTTTGAATGCCTTTTCTAATCGATCTTTTCTTTCGTAGCAATATCCTGTACAAATCCACAACAATAGAAAAATTCATTAATATCCTTGCATCGTTCCATTTAGATCATCTGCTAAATTTGCTACTTTTGCACCGGCTTCACCAATTTCCTTTAATATATCTATAAATTTAATCATTTCTTGGTTATTCCGTTCATTTTGTTCCTTGCTAGTCATACTTGCGGTTTGAATTTCGTCAAAGCTTTCCACAGTATCCTGGACATTTTGGTTAGCTAATACGGTTTTAGAATTGACATCATTTATTTGCTCCACCACGTCTTTGATTTGTTTTGTTGTGGAGACAACCAATTCTGTAATATTACTTGAAGAGTCCTTTGTTTGCTCAGCTAGCTTCCTTACCTCAGCTGCCACAACCGAAAATCCCTTTCCGTGTTCTCCTGCTCTTGCGGCTTCAATGGCAGCATTCAGCGCCAATAGATTTGTTTGTTCTGCGATGGAGGTAATTACGGCGACGATGTCTCCAATTTCCTTTGAGTTTGCCTCTAGTGAGCGGATACTAGTTCGAATCTCGTTAACACTTTCCTTTAAGGACTCTGTCTGTTCAATGACTTGGTCTAACTGTTTTCTACCTGTTACCGAAGTCTCTGATGTGATGATTGAAGATTGGAGTCCCTCGTTTAGGTGTGTCTTTATACTTTCAGAACGAACAACGACATCCGCAACCGATGCCCCAACTTCTTCTGACATGGCAGCTAATTCTTCTGTAATGGTACCAATCGTTTCCTTAATGTTTTGTTTTGCTTCAATTTCTTTTTTGGCCGCATCCTCATTTTGTAGCTCTTGTAAAGCTGAAAGGCAAAGCTGCAGTTCTAAATTAAATATTTTACTAGTAACTTTAGTAGCAAGTGCAAAACTTTCTCTATCATCCTTAAACTCTTCTGTTAAGAGATCTGTTATATTGTTTGTAAATGCTTGGTTGGTACAAAGATACCACCGTACTTCAACACCAGTCATTAAATAATATTTACTTAGTTGATATCTTCTCTCTACATATGCATCATCAATAATCCCATCAAAAAAATCAACTACATATTGTTGACTTCCCGATAAATCAATGCCTATTGGAACCATATTTACTACACTTTGAATTCCTGCAAAAGGGTTGTGATACATTGGATTATAGATTCTTTCAATATTATCGCGTATAAGAGGTTGTAATGCCTTTGCAACTGCAAGGTCATCTAAAGTGAGATCAATGAGGGACAACTGCTGTGTTAAACTACTATATTTATGGACATCAATCCTTACATTCGACTTTAGTCTATTCGCTTCCTCTTTTAAATATCCTGGTCTTTCTTTTTTGGCGAACAATTTCATAAAAAACTCTCCTTTATAAAAATACATGAACAAATGATTATTTATATTATCGGTAATTAAAATTATTTTTAAATAGTAATTAGAAATGATAAGGATAAAATATGCTTTCTAAATTAAATTTCGGAGGGAAAATCAAGTTAAGAAAATTATCGTAAGAAAGAAATGTTCCCTTATACAATTACCTATTAAAAAAATGTTGTAAATGCAACAAAAATAAGTTAAATTTAATGTACAGTTTTATTGCATTTGCAACAAAATATGTAGTAAGGAGTTAATTATGAAGGAAGTTCTTCGAGAAATTGGAATGATAGCCAGGGCATTAGATTCAATAAGTAATATAGAATTTAAAGAATATGACCTTACTAAGGGTCAGTATTTGTACCTTGTGCGAATATATGAAAACCCGGGAATCATTCAAGAAAAGGTAGCTGAGATGATAAAAGTAGATCGAACAACAGCAGCCCGAGCTATAAAAAAACTAGAAATGAATGGCTTTATTGAAAAGAAAGAAGATAACCATAACAAAAAAATTAAAAAACTCTTCCCGACAGAAAAAGGGGAAAAAATTTATCCTTTTATTAAAAGAGAAAATGATTATTCCAAAACTGTTGCTTTAGAGGGATTTTCCGAAAAAGAAGTAGATACTATTTTCAATCTTCTACAAAGAGTGAGAAAGAATATCGAAAAAGACTGGGAATTTGTAAAAAAGGGAAACAAGAGAAATTATTGAATATATAAAGGAGCGACCTATTAAATGAGTATAAATATAAAAAAGTGCAGCCTTGAAGATTCACGCAAACTTCAAGAAATTAGTTATGAAACATTTGATGATACATTTAAGCATCAGAATACACCTGAAAATATGAAAGCCTATTTGGAAAAGGCATTTAACTTAACACAGTTAGAAAAAGAATTAGCCAATATTTCCTCGCAATTCTTTTTTGTTTATTTTAATGATGAACTTGCTGGATATTTAAAGGTCAACACGAATGATGCTCAGTCGGAAGAAATGGGTGAAGATTCACTTGAAATCGAGAGGATTTACATAAAGAAGAGTTTTCAAAAACATGGACTAGGCAAAGTTCTTCTAAATAAAGCTTTGGAAATAGCGCTGGAAGGTAATAAGAAAAAAGTCTGGCTAGGCGTATGGGAAAAAAATGAAAATGCTATTGCCTTTTATAAGAAAATGGGATTTGTTCAAACTGGTGCCCACTCTTTTTATATGGGTGATGAAGAACAAACGGACTTTATAATGACTAAAACTCTCGTATAAGGGGGATGATTATGTACATTCCAAAATATTTTAAGATCACAGATGTTGATGAAATTTGGGATTTTGTGCAAAAAAACTCTTTTGGCACGATTGTCACAACAGAAAAAGGAAAACCAATTGCTACTCATTTGCCATTACAGTTAATTAAAGAAGGAGATACTTTCTATATAACAGGGCACTTAGCCTATGGGAACCCACAATGGAGAACATTTGAAACCTGTGAGGATGTTTTGGTTATATTTCAAGGACCACACGCTTATATCTCTTCCTCTTGGTATGAAGATGATAATGTCCCAACATGGAATTATCAAGCGGTCCATGTATATGGCTCGTCCCGCATTTTGGACGAAAAAGAGTTAAAGCAGGACCTGACAATGTTGCTGGAAAAATACGAAAAACACCGTGAAAATCCTGTTTTATGGGATAAACCTTCTCCTAAACTATTAGAAAATCAACTAAAAGGTATTGTTGGTTTTAAGATTAAAGTGAAAGAAATTCAGGCTGCATATAAATTAAGTCAGAATCGAAATGAAACGGATTATAATAATATTATTGATAAATTACAAAATGAAGTTAATCCGAATTCGAAACAAGTGGCGGAACTGATGGAAAAAAGTATTAAAAAATCACGTATGCAATAGTTAAAGATTCTTTAGGTGTTAAGAAAAAACAATAAAGGGGAAAAACGAATATGACAAAGACAAATAAGGAATTATCACTAGAAAAACGTGAAGAATTACTCAACGTATTGAAAGCCCGTTTTGAGAAAAACATGAACCGCCATAGCGGGATCGAATGGTCCAGCGTCCAAGAAAAGCTGGAAGCTAATCCTAAAAAACTATGGTCGCTTAATGAAATGGAAAGCACTGGCGGCGAACCGGATGTTGTTGGTAATGATAAAGAGACGGATGAATACATTTTTTATGACTGTTCAGCGGAAAGTCCTAAAGGCCGCAGAAGTGTTTGCTATGACCGTGAAGCACTTGAGTCAAGGAAAAAACATAAACCGGAAAATAACGCGATTGATATGGCTGCAGACATGGGCATTGAGCTTTTAACGGAAGAACAATACCGGGAGTTACAGACACTTGGAAATTTCGATTTGAAAACATCGAGCTGGGTGCAAACACCTGCTAATATTCGAAAACTCGGAGGAGCTATCTTCTCTGACCGCCGCTATGATACGGTCTTTGTGTACCACAATGGAGCGGATTCCTACTATGCTGCAAGAGGGTTCCGTGGCTCGCTACGTGTCTAAAGTAGTCTTTTTTGTTGACATTTTTTAATATTTGAGATAGCATACAATATGCTAAATAATCGATAGATTTTTATTTCTCCTTTTTTAAATAATTATGCCTTTAGCATTCTGTTAATATACTATATTGATTGAATGAAAAAGGAACATACTATAAAAAAGGAAGAGTAACGTAAATCGATTTATTATAATATACGATCTTTTGTTTAGAAGGAATATAAAATTAAATTATAAAATAAAATGACATATAAAAGGTAGCTCTTTAAAAAACTTTGCTAAAAGTTAGTTGAAGTGAAGCCGACAATTTTCATGATTCAATGATTTAAAATCATCATTGAATGATTGAAGTTGTCGGCTTTTTTTATTGAAAAATAACATTTATTCAAAATCCCCTTAATTTAAAGGATTTTTTGACCGTAATGCTATTCGAAAAAGGGAGTATTTTAAATGCTGAGTTTGTCGTCATTATTAACATTATTTTTTATTATGTTAATCGCTTCCGGGTTAAGTGGACTGTTGTTCTTACATCCACGAATCCCCTTGAGTTTTGTTCGTATTCATTTTTGTATCGTGGCTTTACCGCCTTTGGTTTCCTTATTGGCTCTTGTTACGCGTGTAAATGGAAATGTTGGTCCTTTTCACTTGGATACTTTAGCTTGGTTAATGGTTTTCTTTGTTCTTGCAATTGGGTTAATCGTCCAGCGTTTTTCTATACGTTATTTAATGGGTGATCGTTCTTATCGCAAATATTTTACACTTTTTACTTTCACTACAGCAGCTGCGGCAATTACATGGTTAAGTGCTGATCTCCGCTTGATGGTCCTATCTTGGGGAGCAACCCTCACCGGATTAATCTTACTTATAAGGTTAAACAGTGGATGGAAAGTAGCTAGTGAAGCGTCCAAAGTTTCTGCTCGCTTATTTACACTGGGGTGGTTTTCGTTATTATGCGCGGTAATTTGGCTTTTTCAAGCTACAGGTCAATGGCAGTTATCATTAGCTCTAACAAATGATAATTTAGCTCAACTTGGCGAATGGGAGAGAACAGGGATTGATTTATTGATTGTATTAGCTGTAATCATTCCAGCTGCCCAATGGCCTTTCCAAAGATGGCTAATTGAGTCTGTTGTTGCCCCTACTCCAGTTTCTGCGATTATGCACGCAGGTTTAGTAAATGCAGGTGGGATAATGTTAACTCGATTTTCACCTCTTTTTAATAGTGATATAGCTTCGATTGTTTTACTTATTCTTGCAAGTATTTCTGTATTGATTGGGTCTGGCATTAGTTTAGTTCAGGTTGACTATAAACGTCAGTTAGTAGGTTCAACTATTGCACAAATGGGATTTATGCTCATTCAGTGTGCATTAGGTGCGTACATAGCGGCCATTATTCATCTTATTTTACATGGCTTGTTCAAAGCGACGCTGTTTTTACAGGCTGGATCGGCAGTACATCGTTTCGAAGTATCAAGTCGTGTTAATGAAAGGTCAACTTATTTATGGATTATGGCAGGTCGAATTTTAAGCTTAGTTATAGGGGTTGCTTTTTGGCTCATGGCTCCTAGAGAGGGGTATCAATTGATTAGTGCGTTCATCTTGGCATGGTCATTGTCCGTTTCTTGGAAACAACTCGTGGCTTTAGGAGAAGGGAGAATTGGTCGTATTGCAGGCTTATCATTTTTAGGAGGAGCTGCCATCGTTTATTTTATCATTCACAGCCTTTTCTATAAGTGGTTAAATACAACCGTTTTTCAAGGGGCGCAACCGCCAATGGCACTTGTCATCATTGTCTTATGTTTCTTATTAATTGGCAGTGCTATAAGTATGTTGATTGCCCGTAATCGTTCTTCTGTTTCCTTCGTAGTACTCTACCTTTGGTTAGTACGATTAGGTGAAGCAAAACCAAAGTCAGTAGAGAGTCATCCAAACTATCTTAAACAATATTTATCATAAGGAGGTTATCAGTGATGAGCGGAACTTCCGTATTAACAAAAGAAAATTTAAAAAGAAATAATACAAAGGTCGATTTTCAAGAAAATGATATTAACGTTTTAATTGAATCTGCAAGTCAAGTGATTGCGCCACTTTGGCCAATTTCTACATTTGCAGCACGTAATCCGTGGATGGGATTTGAAAAGAAGTCTTTTGACCAAGTTGCAGGTTGGTTAAAAGATACTCGTGATGTTGATATATACCCTAGTGCTTCGATGATCCATTCCGCAAAGAGGAAAGGTGAGATTGATGAAGCATTTGTAAAAATGGGTTTACAGCGTTGGCTTGATACACATTCCTTCAATATCCCACGTGACGTGGCAGAACGATTTTGTCTTGCTTCACTAAAATTAGATCCGTTACCTTCTAACCTATTAACATCGCTTAAACTGAAGAAGTTGGCAGATGAATTTAGTGGACTAAATATGGATCGCATCGGCAATTATTCTATGCAACCAATAAGTTCTCGATTAAAGAATCAAGATGGGGAAAGGGTAGTCGATATTCTCGATTATCATGTCATCAAGTGGTGTAAATTATATCTTGATGATTCTCAGGCAGGCTGGACAATGCCAAATCGTGAGCAAGGCTTCTATCGTGCTTGGCAAAGTCTTATTCAATATGATCCGGCACTTAGTAAAAAGCAACGTAAAAGTTTAAAAAGTTGGTCACAAGAGCCACATATGGCTTTAAAAGAAGTGTTATTCGCATTAAAAATCCCTGAATCGGAAATCCAAGCATATCTTGAAGGTCATTTACTTTCCTTACCTGGATGGGCAGGGATGATGCTTTGGCGTTCCCAACAATCGGGACAAGGTCATGCACTCCTAACTGAATATTTAGCAGTTCGACTTTCCTTGGAGTGGGCTCTTGTACAGCCGTCCTTACCTATTTCCGGTCAACGATCTGAGAAGGAAGTTTCGATAACTTCCCTTTTGGCAGCTTGGATTCATTGGGGGGACTTTACAATCGAGG
Organism: Heyndrickxia sporothermodurans; assembly: GCF_003055045.1. NCBI lineage: Bacteria > Bacillati > Bacillota > Bacilli > Caryophanales > Bacillaceae > Heyndrickxia > Heyndrickxia sporothermodurans. Next base: position 66,832 of record NZ_NAZB01000014.1, on the reverse strand, counting down.
AATGGTCACAATTGTCAGCGGCCGAACAAACCGAATACTTATCATTTGCCTATAGATTTGATGAGAAGCTTCGCAGGAAACTTTGGTTAGAGGCTTGGGAACAAACACACGCAAATCAATTAAGTCAGAAACTTATCGCCAAACAACCTAAGACTAAAGATAAACAATCTGTATTAGCTCAATTAGCATTCTGCATTGATGTACGATCAGAACCTTTTCGTCGTCAACTTGAAAAAGAAGGTCCGTTTGAAACGATTGGAATTGCTGGTTTCTTTGGCGTACCCATTGCAACTAGTGAACTGGGGAGTAATCACAGTCATCCTTCTTTGCCGGTTATGCAAAAGCCTCAAAACAGAATAAAAGAGATTGCTGATAAAAATGAGCTCAATTCCTATCAGCAGCGGAGACAGGCAGCGAATTCCTTAAGCTATACATTTAAAGCGATGAAACAGAATATACTTGCTAACCTTTTTTTACCTGAGATTAGTGGACCTTGGCTTAGTCTCCAAATGGTAGCACGTAGCTTTGTACCAAGAAAAGCAGATCGTTTTATTCATAACCTTCGTGAGACTTGGCTACGAAAACCGAATACAAAGCTCGCGCTTAATCATGTTCATAGCACAAAAGCGGAGATACCTGTTGGTTTTTCTGAAGAAGAAAAAGTAAATTATGCCCGCCAAGCTCTAAAAATGATGGGCCTAACAAAGAATTTCGCACCATTAGTCGTATTATGCGGACATGGTAGTCAAAGTACAAACAACCCTTATGCCTCTGCTCTGGACTGTGGTGCCTGTGGTGGCGCTGCAGGTGGATTCAATGCAAGGGTTTTAGCTTCTTTATGTAACCTTCCAGAGGTAAGACAAGAGTTATCTTCCTCAGGAATTGAAATCCCTCAGGACACCGTTTTCATCGCCGCTGAGCATAATACAACGGTAGATGAATTGCACTGGATTTATGTCCCTGAACTTTCCGATGCTGCACAAGAAGCATTTGATTGTATCGAAGCGATTATGCCTAAAGTGAGCCATAATGCAAATGCAGAGCGTCTAGCCCAATTACCGAATTTTCAATCGAAACATAAAAATCCGAAGGCTGAGGCACACCGATTTGCAGAGGATTGGAGTGAGATACGTCCGGAATGGGGGTTGGCACGTAATGCCGATTTTATAATCGGCCAACGTGAATTAACGCAGGATTGTGACTTGGAAGGAAGATCCTTCCTTCATAATTATGATTGGAGGCAGGATGAAAGTGGTGAACTCCTCGCCAATATTATTGCAGGACCTGGAACGGTGACCGAATGGATAAATCTACAATATTACGCTTCAACGGTAGCACCTCATTATTATGGTAGTGGAAATAAAGCAACACAAACCGTTACATCAGGTATAGGTGTTATGCAGGGGAATGCCAGTGACTTGTTAGCAGGACTACCTTGGCAATCCGTCATGCAGTCAGATCACGAAGCTTATCATTCTCCTCTTCGATTACTGATTGTCATCCAAGCACCGAATGAATATGTCAAAAGATTATTAAATAATGATTCAGCATTTAGAGAAAAAGTTCAAAATGAATGGGTTCGACTTGCTAGTGTTGATCCAGAAGGACGTTGGGAAAACTGGTAATCGTTTGATAATACTTGCCTCTTAATCAAAAAATTATAAACATAAAGGGAAGTGTACTAAATGAATCTAGTTAAAAATCAAAAAGCATTAGTTTTAACGAACATTGAAAATGGCTTGGAGACTATTTTACAAGAAGTGACTAATATTCGAACAGAAAACATGCTGACTTTACAATGCTATGGTCCTGTAATCTCAAATCCTTATGGAGATATAATGAGGTCTATTATCATTGCTATCTATCAGGAAAATGTTGAAGAAATTTTCGTTGTAGGAAAACAAGATAAAGAGAATACCTCAGTTAAGGTACTTACTCAAATTGATTCAATGAAAGATAAAATACAAACATTAGATTATCTTTTTCAATATAACAAGCCCGAATTTTCGGGTGTTTCAGTCAAAGAATGGTTATATGGGAAGGAAAATGAAAATGCTAGTGACAATATCAAAAAGTGCGTTAATATCATTCAACATCATCCATTAGTACCATCACATGTTAAAGTCCAAGGTATAATAGTTAGCAATGAGGATGGCAAACCTATAATTGGTGAGATTCCTACTAATATAACAGTGTCAAGTCTTACATGATCGTCAAAATAATTAGGCTCTTTTCTAAAGGATTGTTGCTTCCAAATATTAATCCACAGAGTGGATTGGAGCGGAAGGCACTTGACTCCTGCGGGATCAGCTGGACAGATGAGACCCCGCAAGAGCGAAGCGATGAGGAGGCTCATCGCCAGCCCCGCGGAAAGCAAGTGCCTGTAGCGGAAAGGAACGGACCATTCCAAAAAACAACAAACTTTACGAAAACAGCCTTTAAAAAAACATATGAGAATATACTAACTTTTCATTCTATAGGAGATGTATAATTAATGAAAATATCTAAAGGAGCTTATGAATCTGAGATTAGTAAAGCAATTACTCAATGGGAAAAGGACTATCTTGGGCGTGGGTCTTTAACCGTTAAAACAGATATATTACGGGACATGATCATTGTGAACTTACAAGGTATTTTAACACAAGCCGAATATGCTGTTTGTGAAACAAAAGAGGGATTGTTAACTATAAAGAAAACTCGTTCAGAATTAGTTGAATCAGGTATAGAAGATCTTAAGAAGATTATATTAACTAAAACCGGGGAAAAAGTAAAAAGTTTTCATACTGATATAAGCTCTCGTACAGGTGAACGAGTGATGGTATTCAAATTATATAATGATCTCGAGAAAATTCTTTTTACATAATGAAATAAAGGGACGTCATCTTTTAGAATTGATGATCAAAAAGGTATTGGATTTTAATCCAATACCAGACGTTCCAAAATAATGTGGTGGTAGGAGGAAATCCAGCTATAATTATTAAAAAAATAGAAGTTTAAGGGACAGTCCTTTTAAAAGAAATATTTTTTCGATCTTAAGGGAACTCTTTCAAATATAAATCAGTCCGTGTTAAAATTAAGAATTAGAGTAATAATTGAACGGATGCCAAAAAAAGCCTCCGCCAAGCACTAAAAAATGGAGGTGTAAGAGATTGAATAAACGATGGACAATCGGCGAAATTAAAAAATTTGTTGAGAACAATTCGGAAAGTAAGTTACTATCGACTGAATATCACGGTTTTTCTCAAAAGTTACTGTTTAAATGTTCATGTGGCAGCAATTTTGAAAAAACATTTACGAAGTTTAAGAAAAATAACCAACGTAAATGTGACGTGTGCCAACCGCCAAAAGCGTCACGCTAAGCAAAGTACCAATTTCTGTTAACTGGAAATTGGTTTTTTAATTGACGATAAAACAAAACATTCCGTTTGTGGATCAAAGAAAAAAGTTTGTGCCGCATAGAAAACGATTAGTGGATCATAGAATCTCATTTGTGGATCATAGGCTTCTTCTCGAACGAGGGATTTACGGTTTGTGGATCATAGAATCCTATTTGTGACGCATAAAAATCGGTTTGTGGATCATAGAATCTCATTTGTGGATCATAAGGTTCTTTTCAAACGGGGGATTTTCCGTTTGTGGATCAAAGAAAAAAGTTTGTGCCGCATAGAAAACGATTAGTGGATCATAGAATCTCATTTGTGGATTATAGGCTTCTTCTCGAACGAGGGATTTGCTGTTTGTGGATCATAAAAAATAATTAGTGCCGCATAGAAAATGATTTGTGGATCATACAATGTCATTTGTGGATCATAGAGTTCTTTTCAAACGGAGGGTTTGCGGTTAGTGGTTCATAAAAAATGATTTGCGCCGCATAAAATTCAATTTGTGGACCATAGTCTTCTTTTCAAACGACAAATTTACAGTTTGGGGACCCAAGCATTTCTAAACTAACGAAGTCAATTGTTAATTAAGGACAATTGACTTTTTACTTACAGATAGAAGAAGGAAATCACTCAATTTTATAGAATTGTAATAATTTAGAATGAATATCAATCATTTTCTAATTATACGAATGCGGAATTCATTGAGGAATACGATAACACGTTTGATGGGGATAAACTTATTTATCGATTTGAAAATAGGAGTTTGTAGGGGTGTGGGAAATGGAGTCACTAAAGCCGATACATAGGAGTCCGATTCGAATTTATTTTGGAAAAAAGTACTATCGATTCAGGAGGTATTTGGATTGGTACTTCGGACGCAAGAAATTTTCGTTAAAAAAAGGGGATACTCCATTACAACATGTTATTTTTACCCACCAAACTGTCCTTATGCGAGAATTAAAAGATGTAAAGATGTGGTTGCAGCATAATAAAGTGAAGAATCTTCGGCTTGCAACGGAGAAACTAAATAAGGTGGTCATTAAACCTGGTGAAACCTTTTCTTATTGGCGATTGCTTGGTAATACAACGAGAAGAAAAGGATATGTAGACGGAATGATTTTACATTATGGAAAAGTTCAAACAGGGGTAGGCGGAGGGGTGTGCCAGTTATCGAATTTGATTTATTGGATGACACTTCATTCTCCGTTAACAGTTACGGAACGATACCGTCATAGTTATGATGTTTTTCCGGATTCAAAACGTAGCCAGCCGTTTGGGAGTGGGGCGACTTGTGCATATAACTATCTTGATCTACAGATTAAAAATGAAACAACTCATTCCTATCAATTAGTTGTATACTTAACTGATACTCATTTAGTTGGGGAATGGAGATCAAACGCTCCTCCGATTCATTCCTATGAAGTATACGAGCAGGATCATATGATTAGACAGGAATATTGGGGAGGGTATGTCCGACACAACCGAATTCATCGGAAAAAGTTTAATCTAAATAAGCAGCAAATCGATGATGAATTTGTTACGGAGAACCATGCAATAATGATGTATGAACCGTTGCTGGCGGAGCCTTCATTTAGTGAAATGAATAATTGAAAAGAGGGATTTTCCGTGAATAATGTTACGAAAATGAAAATAAACAAATCTGCAAATGAAGTGTTTGAAGCATTCGTAGATCCTGCAAAAATCGGGAAGTTTTGGTTTTCATCAAGTTCTGAAAGATGGGAACAGGGCAAAACGATTACTTTGAGATATGACGAATACGGTGCAGAAGCTAACATTAAGATTTTAGAAATAGTGAAAAATAAAAAAATCGTTTTTCAATGGGGAGAAGAGGGAAATATTGTAACAATCACTCTCCAAGAGGTGGATCAGGATGGTTCAATTATTGAGATCGTAGAAGAAGGTTTTAATGAAATTGACGATCAATTTTTAAGTCATATAATTGATAACAAAGAAGGCTGGGTGTACGTATTAACCTGTTTAAAAGGTTATTTAGAGTTTGGGATTGATCAATTGCGGGCGGGATTGGTGAAGGATTGAGGGGATAGTATTGAAAGAAAATATGCTTGCTCTGTATTTTAACATGATTTTAGGAACAATCGGAACCATCCTCGTTGCATTAACTGCATTGGGGTACCTGGTGAAAACAAATGATGGTAATGGATACATCATTATCTTTCTCGGATTTATTTTTACTATTAGTTATATCAATTTTTTAGAAAAAAGAGCGGGAGTAAGTAAAAAATTGACGTGGGTAAGAACAATTGCATCAATTGTTATCTTTTTGGCAATTTCCTATATCTACCTTTCTTGATTATTTACAATACTTTGCTTACTGCAAAAAAAGAATCAGTCATAAAAAAATCCGACTGATTCTTGTATTTCTCTATGCAATTTGTTCGCTTTGCTCGGCTAGAAGTTTGTTATAAAGAGTCAAATCTCTTTCATATAAATGATGATAAGTGGCTAAGCCTTGAGCTTTTACTTGTTCGAAGCTTTGCCAATCGACAATTGCAAACTTTTTATTCATTATTTCTGCATTCGCCCAGGCTGTCTCTTCAAAAGCAATATTCATTAAATGCTCTTCAATCAGCATGCCAAGCAGTTTGATGTCGCTATACTGTTCTTTTAGTGAATAGCTTTTTTTCATCTCAAAGATCTCAATTGTTCTTTCAAGTGAATCCATTAAAGCTTTTCGATCTACTGCATGACCTAATTCATGGATAGTCAATGCTTTTATATATGCTTCAGGTGAAATAGGTGTTTCCGCTAAGACTTCTTGGACACGTTTAACATCATAACCTACATTGTTAAAAATAAAATTATAACTCATATTTATTCCATTATTCATTTGCTTTAATTCGATATCCATTCCAACAGCATCCATCGTCGACTGTATCCATTGCTGGATTTGGTTTCTTTCTTTCACTCATTTCCCTATCTTTCTTTTTTTATTTCTATTATAGTAAGGATTTTTCCAAACGAGACCAGTATATAGTAAAAAAGATTGCATTTCTACAAAATGCATTTTTTAATATCTAAAATTGTTTGCAAATGCATGCCTTCATGAAAAATGGTTCGAATTAATACTTGTTCAATAGTGTGCATTCCCATTTCCGTTGGAGGAAATTCCTCTTCTAGTCGATCACCATATGCTTCTTTTATCGCCGCAGGTTGTTTTTTTAGTAAATTCTTCAGCTCTTCAAATGTTGGTGTCCCGGAGCTGAAGTCAGCAGGAGAGGTTCCATAGCTAAACCAGGTTTGAAATGATTCAGGAACGTCGACTTTTTCCTTTGTTACTGCCTGAATCCATAAATATTGATCAAGATAGATATGTCCAAGATTCCAACGTATGTTGTTATGAAATGCCTCTGGGATTATTTCCGCTTCTTCCGCTGATACATCTTCTAATACTCCAAGAATTTCACTTCGATAGCTTTCTAATTGATTAAATAACACTTCATGCCGTTTTTTCATCCACACCACCCCCTTTTTGTACAAGTTAAGTATTCTTCGAAAATCTTATTTTACCTGCAAAAAATGAAGGACAAGATATAAATGTATTTTCCAATAAATATGATTTATAAAGATTCATTTTTAAGGAGAATAAACGAATGTCACATAATTATCTCGAAGCGATATATACAGTTTTAGAAAAAGGAATGGCAGCAAAGGAGGTTGTTTGTTCCATTACGACTGGATTCCGATCGGTTCCCTCCATACGAACTCAGCCAGGGTTGAATCCTTATCATGCCTCTGTAGCAGATGTTGGTTATGGATTTGACGCGGTGCAAGGGACCATTGATCGAATTCGAAACGGAGAATCGATGCCTCTTGCAATGGAAATGCTTGTTTTTGATTTGGATACTCTTCGAATAAGTGCCCAACAATTACAGCCGAATTTTGAGTTAGCGGTAAAAAATGCTTCCTCGGAAGTCTACTATTTGGTTGAACTAAGCAGGGACTTAAATAGACAAATAGAGCAAAGAATTAGGGATGCAATAAGATTAGCTCAGGAGTTATTAGGGGATAAGTGGCAAGAAATCCGTTCGCGTATTGAAAATATTCAAGCGGTTCCACGGCTTTAAGGGGGGATACCTTTGGTTATGAACGATGATGAGAGACAGCGACTGCTTGACTGGTGGAACACAATGGAAGCGGCAAAACCAATGGTACGACGACTAATGTCCCTAATTACCGAGCTTCGATTACATCCACAATCAAGTCATGCCGACGGTATAATCTTATTTTACAGGGCAGCCTCGGAAGTTTCCTATGGATACGCCGGTGTGAGAGGGTGCATTAGGAGAGCATTTACAAGTGAATACGGTGAGGCCATTAGAATGAATATAGTAAATTGCCATCGTTTTGCGGATAGATTTTCAGTTGATACGAACGTTCTATTAGAACGGGTAGCTAAACAAATAACCGGGAAGGATGCGCTGCAACTAGTCCAACGAATTAGAGAAACTTTACGAGAAAATGATGTGATGCTCGAAGAAATAAATAAGAAAGCCAATGCTTTTTTTGGAAAAAATACATTCCAATCGATGAAGAAGAAAGTGAAGGAATCTAATACATTGTCGAAGGTAGATGCATGATCGGGTGTGTGGGACAAATGAAAGATCAAACATGAAAAGGACGCTATTTTAGTCATAAGGAATAGTGACCTTTTATTTTTTTGTAGGAATATTCTTCAAATTCCGTTTATTGTATATAGAGATTTTGCTATGATAGACCTATCTAGAGAATAGGAGTTTATGAATATGTTAAAAACCGAGTCAGATATTATCCGAATCATTCAAGAAGATGCATGGATGATGGCTATTTTACATGCGGCAAAGACGTTAGATTTGCCTGATTGGTGGGTGTGTGCCGGGTTTGTTCGATCGAAAATTTGGGACACGCTCCATCGGTTTTCCGAACGAACACCGTTGGCTGATGTGGATGTCATTTACTTTGATCCTTCGTTTGTAGATGAATGTGTGGAAAAGATGTTGGAAGACAAGCTTAGAGAGATTCTTCCGAATGTACCGTGGTCAGTGAAAAACGAGGCAAGAATGCATTTAGTGAATAACATCCCACCGTATACTTCATCCGTAGATGCGATTTCAAAATTTCCAGAAACGGCCACTGCTTTAGGAGTCAAACTGAATGAACATGATGATGTCATTTTAACGGCCCCTTGTGGGATAGGGGATGTACTTGCTATGGTTGTGAAACCAACTCCGTATTTTTCCGAAAATGAGGAGAGAAAGAAAGTTTTTGAAACACGCGTTATAGAGAAGAATTGGGGAGCAGTTTGGAATAAGGTGTTAATTGGAGGAAAACTATGAAATTAGTTGGGTGGATACTGATAAGTACATTATTAGGATATGGACTTTTTGCGCTTGGTCCCTTATTAGGTGGATTTATAGCTTTCGGAATAGTCGTCGGATGTATTTTTCGAGGCTTGGCTTTATTAAAAGAAGTGAACCAAAGGTTAACTGTTTTGGTACCTGATAAAGATAAGGTAACCGAAGCGTATGAAAAATATATTAATGAGAAAAACGCATAGATTGGAGGAATAGGATGCTTACATTCCCAGTACCTACAACAAGAGAAGAAAAGTTCAACATGATGAACGAGATAAAAGATCGGTTGCTATCGAAACATGGAACGAAAATTTTAGCTATTGGCGTATATGGTTCAATCGGACAAGAAAAGGATGGACCATATTCAGATATTGAAATGCATGTAGTATTGGAAGACGGAATCCAGCTAGAGGGTCATGAGTTTATCTATGATAAGTTTAAAATTGAAATCGGTATGGATCAAAAAAAGGATATTTTTAAAGAAGCTGCAGAAATTGATGAATCCTGGCCGATTAAAGCAGGTTCTTTTGTACATATTACTCCTTTATATGATCCAACGAATCTATTTGAGGAATTGAAAAAGATGCCATTTCAAGCTTCTGATTCTGTTTTTAAAGAAGTGATGAGGGAATTTATGATTTGGGAACCTTATGAGACGGTAGGTAAACTGAGGAACAATTATATGAGTGGAAATTTTGGCTATTTGACTTTAGGAGCGAAGGATTTAGTTTGGCAAACAGCGAAGCTTATTGGACTTGCGAATAGGAAGTTTTTTACAACAAGGGCAAGGACGTTTGAAGAATCCTTGTTAATGGAGTCCAGGCCAGCAGGCTATAATGAACTAGTGCGAAAAGTGATGGCTGGAACGCTAGAAGACAAGGAGTATATATATCAATTATGTGAAAAATTGTGGACAGGTTTGAATGAATGGTTTGCGGAGTTAGGAATTGAGTACAAGGTACAGGAGTTACCTTTTTAAAAAAGAGGTGTGAAGATGTATGGGATTGTAGCGCATTTTGATCAAGAGACAGAGGAATATATTAAAACGATATGGAAAGAACTAAGTGAATTATCGATATCTTCATACGCGGAGGAAGTACGAAATCGAAGACCTCATCTTACGTTGGCTAGTTATAATGAGTTAGATGAAGATAAGTTTATTCGAAAGTTTGCTGATTTTTATAGAAGCAAGTTTGAACTATCGGTTGAAATAGGTTCATTAGGTACATTCATGAATACTGGATTGCTATTTTTAGCACCAACGCCATCCATTGAATTACTAGAATTTCATGATAGATATCATCGATCTTTTGCAGACTTCGCCGATCTTTCGGATTCATTGTATCTTCCAAATAAGTGGGTACCGCATTGCACATTAGCGAATCGTTTGAGTTTGGAGAAACTAAAGGAAGCTTTAGTTTATTGTTCGCAACGAATGGGAAAAATTCAAGCAAAGATATGCGAGGTTTCAATTATCAAAATGGTCGACCGTATGACAGTTCCAACAATACATACGTGCTATTTAAAGGAGGAGAGGAGGTAAAATGAAGAAAAAAACGCCGAAGCTTATGTTAACGGAAGTGGAGAGGGAAGCATTACGGAAAAATAAAATTCGTCTTCATGAAATAGCGGATATAGATGTAGGGGTTTTGCACGATCTATTAGGTGGAACATTGGAACGAGCAAAAGAGCTAAAAGCCTCGGCGGAGTTTCAAATGATTCCATCTATTGGTCCAAAATTTTCAGAGGATCTGATGAAGATTGGCTTTTTCAGCTTAGATGAGTTAAAAGGAAATGATGGTGCCGAATTGGTTGATAGAATGGAACAATTTTACGGAGTCTGGCTGGATCCTTGTGTTGAGGATCAATGTCGGTTAGTTGTGCATTATGCGGAGCAACCTAGTAGTACGAAACAATGGTGGGATTTTACCGAGGAGCGAAAACAGTATCGTGCGAAATATGGGTATCCGAGTAATCGCCCTGCTAAATCGTGGAATGAAGTTGAATAATATTTGAAGGCTGCTCGTATTGAAGCGGCTTTTTTTGTGTCTAACATGATTTTGATCCACAAATGAGATTCTATGATCCACAAACCGATTTCTATGCGTCGCAAATTCAACTTTATGATCCACAAACTGAAAAATTGACCTCCGATAGGTTGTACTTTTTTCTAAATCTATTGAATACTTATAAATTGATGCTGTCCAACAAAAAAATATCGTCTTTAATAATTCAGAAGAAAGGAGGCGATCGGGTGCACGATTTTTTTAAGGTGTTTTTCATCAATTTGGTATGTGATATTGATAATATGCTTATTTTGGGAGCGATTTTGCGGAGACATTCTTATTTGAATATGACGATACCTGCTGCGATTGTTCTGACTTTCATGCGGACGGTTTACGTCATTTTGATTAACGAAGGGCTATCGGGTGTCCCGCTATTTCAATTGCTTACAGGACTTATTTTGCTTTTTATTGCATTTAAAGTGGTTACTATGACCATTTCAGGGGAGGATTTACTTTCACGAAATTCAACCCGTTCTCCTAAATCAACAGTGAAAATTTTATTGCTTCTTATGGGTACTGACTTTTTGATTAGTTTGGATAGTGTATTTGTAATTTCAGGAATTTCGCAAACCATTTTCCCCGTGGCTACCGGCATTTTTGGCAGTTTGATGATTTCATTGCTTTTTATGTCAATCATTATTAGGCTAGCGAAAGCTTTTTTTTGGATCAATATTATTGCGGGTGGTTTTATTGCTCAGAATGCAATGATTGGAATGAGTAAAGATCCATGGTTGTCGAATTGGATCACCAAGATTAATCAGTCTTTTCCGAATGTAAGTATCGTAAATATTGCGGCCAATGGGGCCGTCATTCTCATTGTTGTGATTGGGGTGTATTCTTATATTAAGCATCATCGCATTATCATTGAGAGGTAGGCATCGAACTAAGGATGCCTACTTTATTTTGCTTTTTATTGGTATTACCTTTTCTAGGCGGTAAAAATAGCCTTTTCCAACTTGCCATGTGTTCGGAATTGCTTTTTTCGGTGCATTAAGTCGCAGTCGTACGGTTGCTAGGGAGGTCAGACCTCCATCGACATAGAGAAATCCTTGGTTTCGCTTCGATATGTATTTCTGATGTAGCTTTGGATCACGAGTGCCGATGTATTCCGAAAAATAATTTAAACTTTCTTTCAAAATTTTAAAACCGATGGATAATTCTTTTTTTACATTATTCAAAGATAATTTTATATCATCTGGAAGTGTGGAAGGGATGTTTAGTCCAGCTAAACGTTCTGATCCTTCGATAAACTTATTTTTCGCAGAGGTGATCATCGTATATAATTCTTCCTCGTTTATTTCTTCATTAAAGGTACTCAATGGTTTAATACTAGTTGCTATGATTTCAAAGATATTTTTTTCAAATTGCAAATATCCTTGAAGTGTGGGATCTTCCTTTTTTTGTGCAAAAGAGAAGGCGGGAATCGAAAGATGAATACATATTAGTAATAGGATAGCTATGTATTTACGCATAAAGTGAAGTCCTTCCTACATCTTTTTTATTAGTATGTGACGAAGCATAATATTTATGTATTTTTAATTACTTGACTAATGTAAGTATAAAAATTATAATAACTTACATAAAGTAACCTATTTTCTTCATCTAGGAGGTACTATCATGATGGGATTCCATCAACCACCACATACATTTGTTGGTCAAGTCGATTTGAAGGTTTCCGATTTGGAACGTTCATTACAATTTTATCAAGAGATTATTGGCTTTCAAATTTTAAAGCAAGTAGATAAAAAGGCGCTATTAACAGCCGATGGAATAACACCATTGCTATCGATTGAGCAACCGGAAGATAGTACCCCGAAACAAGCGAGAACAACGGGGCTTTATCATTTTGCCATTCTATTGCCTGATCGTTCTGATTTAGCCGCTGTTTTACAGCATTTACTCCAAACAGGCTACCCATTACAAGGAGCATCCGACCATCTTGTCAGTGAGGCGCTTTACCTAGCGGATCCGGATGGGAATGGAATTGAAATTTATTCTGATCGGAATCCATCTACATGGGAATGGAAAAATGGCGAGGTGACCATGACAACGGAAGCATTGGATGTCCGTGGTTTGCTTGCAGAAGGACGAGGAAAGCAGTGGGTGAGACTTCCGGAAGCGACATTGATGGGTCATATTCATTTGCATGTATCCGAATTGCAAAAAACGGAGGAGTTTTATTGCAAAGGTCTTGGCTTTGATGTAGTTACGAGATATGGAGGCCAAGCGCTCTTCATTTCGACGGGTGGCTATCACCATCATATCGGATTAAACACGTGGGCTGGAATAGGCGCACCGAAACCGGCAGAAAATAGTGTGGGACTAAAATGGTTCACTCTTATGTTACCAAGTGAAAATGCAAGAAGAAAAGTAATCAAGCAACTTCAAGGAATAGGTGCATTAGTTGAAGAGAAGGATGGTAGTTACTTTACAGAAGACCCTTCAGGGAATCGGATAAAATTAATGAGTTAAGCAAAACTATTTTTAAAAGACAACAAGGAGACGAAATTTATGAACAAAAATGATTTTTATACAGCAATTGAAAATAGACGTTCGATTTATGGAATCAGCAGTGAAGCGGTAGTTTCAAATGAAAGAATTCAAGAAGTCATCAATCATGCGGTAAAGCATACACCTTCATCATTTAACTCTCAAACAGCAAGAGTAGTTGTGTTAACAGGTGAAAGCCATACAAAATTATGGAACATCACAACAGAAACACTTAGAAAAATTGTTCCAGCTGAAAACTTTGGTCCAACTGAAGACAAAATGAATGCTTTCGGCAGTGGTTACGGTACTGTATTATTCTTTGAAGATAATAGTGCAATAGAAGGATTGCAAAAACAATTCCCATTATATGCTGAAAATTTCCCAATTTGGTCATTACAATCAAACGGAATGCTTCAACATGTTATCTGGACATCTCTTGAGGTAGAAGGATTCGGTGCATCATTACAACATTACAATCCATTAATTGACGATGAAGTGAAAAAAGAATGGAACATCCCAAGTGATTGGAAGCTTCTTGCTCAAATGCCATTCGGTAAACCAACAGCACCAGCGGGTGAAAAACAATTTGCTCCATTGGAAGATCGTGTGAAGTTTTATAACTAATAAATTAAGCATACAGGTGATTACCTGTATGCTTAAAATATTCATAAGGTAACTAGCGATAATAATGGCCATAACCATGATGGTGATGGTAAGGGAAACCACCATAGCCATGATGATACCCATAGCCCCAGCCACCGTAGCCAGGGTAACCGCCGTAACCACCGTAACCTGGAAAACCGCCATAACCGCCGTAACCACCATAACCCGGAAAACCGCCATAACCATGGAAACCGCCGTAACTCGGGAAACCACCATAACCGGCAAAGCCACCCATGCCCGGATATGCTCCATATCCAAATTGTCTCATCATTTTCTATCTCCTCCTCAAAAATGGTACACAATAGGGTATGTGTCTATTTTTGAAAAGGTATAGATGAATGCCTATAATTTAGTTGGTTAGGGAGATATAAAATCTTCGCATTGCCCGTTCGGTTTCACGTACTGAGATATTGGGTCACAAAAGAGAATAGGAAATCCGATTATTAAGGTTTATGCGGACACTGGGTTCGTAATTCAAGATCAAAAATAAAGGAATCGGTGACCGCAAATTGTTATATTCTACTTCTCAAAAAGTACAGTAATTAGTGTTTTTAGTATAATTGATAATGATTTTCAATTTCAATTAAAAAGAAAAGACTTTTTTCACAATTTTGTTGTTAAAAAAGTCTTGCTCAAGTTTTACGTTGATACCCTTTTGCTTTCACCTTTTTAGCCAACCAAACAAGAACTATGAGGAAAGGAATATAAATAAAGTTAATCAAGAAGCCTAAGTGGCCAAATACATTATTTAATATGTCAATTTGCTGGCGCGTTTTTAGGAAGGGGACGATAATTATTGGAATGGCACATAGAATAAAGACCCCTTTTTTTTGGGTAATTTTAAAAGTTTGTTTTATTAATCTGCTTCCACACCATAAGGCAAGAGCTGTATTAGGCAATATAATTAAGCACCAATTAGCAATTCCTATATATTCATTCAAAACGCTCGACAACAGGTAAGTGAACAATTTTCCAAGTGGTTAATGTTGGCCAGATATATTTTTGTAACATTCCTTCACTAAAATAGCCGAATGTCAAAACCGCTGTATATAAAAACATTATTAATGATACTAAAAGTGCAAGATAAGCCCATTTTTTTGATTGATTTGTGTTTTTTACAAAAGGGCTGTAGATAAGAAATGCCTCATACCCCATATATGTGAGAGACATTTGGTGGGAAGCAAGAATAATATCTTTCATTGAATGATCAAATATTGGTAAAAAGTGATGAAAATCTGCATATTCAAATGTATAGCTAAACAAAATGAGTAAGTAAGAGGGAAGAGCTACACTAAAAAACATCATACCGACCACTGTTCGAAATCCACCAAAAACGATATACATACAAAGCGATAAATAGATAAGCGTAAAAATAAATACATTTAAATCTTCAAAGATCCACACTTGAATAATTTCTGTATAGGTTCGAAGAATGGTTATGATGTAGAGCAGAAAGTAAGAAATAAATAATAGGTTAAATGCTTTGCCAAGTAATTTCCCAAAAATAAATTGATGTGTTTCAGCAAGGTCTTGTTTTCCAATTTCTAAAATTTTATAAATCATCCACATTATCATCATTGTTGCTATTCCGGCTAAAATAACCGAGATCCATGAATCGTAACCAGCTTTTTTAGCAATTAACCGCTGGAATCCTAGTATGCCAATTCCGAATTGCATTCCATGAATAGTAAAAAAGGTGAGTGATGGTGAAACTTTTCGGTTTTCTGGAACTGTCTGCATAGTAAGACCTCCGACAATATATGAGAAATTAGATGTTAAATGTTTCGTTTCTTGCGTTTTTATCTGCCAAAGGTTCCTTTTCAGTAACCATCGCCGCATACGAGTACTTCTTCTATCCAATAGATTGCTTTCGAGTTGGGGGTTCGCTCATCCTACATCTTAATACGAAGAAACCAACTCCAAATACTAAACAGAAATACAATCCTTTTTATTCCACTAAGTGATAATATCCCCATTTAAGAATGAATTATAATTGAATACCATAAAAATCTCCCCAACCATCCCAAAAAGTACCTAACACCGAATTGATAATGTGCAAAATAGTTGCGTTCAACAAATAAAGTACCTGACACCAATATGCGATGGTGCAAAAAAGTTGCGTGCTTCCAATAAGGTACCTGACACTGAATTGGTAGTACGCAAAAAAGTTGCTACCAGCAAATAAAGTACCTGACACCAATCTGTGTATGTGCAAAATATTTGTGCCGATCAAATAAGGTGCCTGACACCAAATTAGTGATACCAAATTTGGTTCTTTTCGTTGTGGTGTTTTAATAAGATTTATATAGGGATAGATTGTGGAGGGGGTGATGGGGTTGCGTTATTATTATGGGAATTCGATGCCGCTTAGGGTGTTGGATGAGTGTGAGTTTTGGAAGGAGCAGGAGGAGGAGCATACGATTGTCATTCGAGAGTTGGTAAAGGACTTAGAGGATGAGTATGTCGATGCTTTGTTGGCGTGGGAGCAGGCATTTGCCGAGACGCATAGCCGGGTTGTCGCATTTATCGAAACGACCATTCGTATGACGGGGACCTTTACGTATGAGTTGTACCGTGATTTAACGACACTCGTTTCTTTTTGCTTGGAACAAAGTAACCAATTTATTGCCTTTTGTAACCAACTCATTCAAGAGAGTGAACCAGTCAAAAATAATCCAACAGTGAAAGTAGTTATGAGACATATAATAGATGAATCCGAATATTTCGTAGGCATTGCGCAAGCAGTCCTGTATAGTAAATCGATATAATTAGCAATAAAACACGCTTGGAGAATGATGGACCCAAGCGTGTTTTTCCTTTTTATTATATGATCTTCAAAATCCTACATAACAGAACGTATATAAGTGTTTATTAACGCCATCACAACAATCACCAAAACAAAATAACCTCCGCTAACCCTTCTATTCCTCTTATGAAAAAAGTATCCTACGATGCTTTCAGTCATTCGACAAACAATTAAGACTAAAATAAGTAATAAAATAACCCAATACCAATGTCTCGCACCTAATTTGAGGATTGGTGTAGATGCGCTTACTACAAGCAGACCTATACATAAAGTAATAAGTTCAATCAAATCCTGTTTTCTACGTTTAAATAACCATTGAAATACTTTCCTGACCATAAAGCTCCCCCATATTCAACGTGTGAATGTTCACAACCTATATACTTATTTTAACATATAATGGAAGTGAACTTCTTGACTATTTTAATAAGCAAAGAAAAAATTATAACTGAGTATCGAATAGTTAACAAAAAGATGGAAAACGTAAAAAAAAGGAGCCACGATATGATTGGACTTGTTCTAGCAATAATTATCTTTAATTCTATTGCTTTTATTTTTACGAAAAAAAGGCAAACAACAAATCAAATCATCCATATAATTGTGTTTACGATTGCTTTGCAATCACTCTTTGACCATTTTATTGAATTCAAATATCATGGCTATTGGTATTTTTCAAAGAAAGTTGATTTTTCGGGACTTGTTGCTCATCTTTTTGTCGTTCCACCTGTAAATATTATGTTCCTTAAATGGTATCCTTTTCGGTCAAGCATAAAAAAGCGAATTTTATATATTGTAATATGGGAAGTAATCACGCTTACATATGAACTCATTACATTGCTGCCTGAACCATGGGGCTATTTTCATTATGGTTGGTGGAATTTAGGACATACTATCATTCTCAACCCTATTCTGTTCATTATATTGATCAAATATTATAAATGGATTGTACGAAAGGAAAAAGAAGCAGTTAAGCAATATGAAAGAGGTCTTCTATGAAAAAAAATAAAATCCCTTATCTATTACTCATGATCGTTCATCTTGGATTATTCGTCGTGACAATTATTAAAAAGAAGGACAAAAAGCCACTTCTTCTCTAATTACTCCGGCATTGGAATGGCATATGTATTTGAGTATGTTGTTTTAAATATTTTTAGAGGGTACCGCTACTATCCGAAAGTACTCAAGCGAAACCGTCTAGACTCCGTATTTGGAGCAATTGTCTCCCAAGCATTAATAGTTCCGGTTTCAGCCATTTTCATTACGTTTTTTCAATTAGGATGGGGATGGAAGATTTTTTTTACCTTACTGTACTCAGGTATTGAACAGTTGTTTATTCATCTAAAGGTTTTTAAAAATAGGTGGTGGAAAACAATTTATACGTTGATCAGTTTACCATTCTATTTTTGGCTTGTTTCAAAGTGGTCGATTTACCTTGATCAAAAGCCGAAAAAATGGATTGGATATCTCACATTATTTTTCACTTTCTGGGTCAATTACTTAAATATTAATTTTGTGTTGGTCGCTTTCTTAAAACGGATTATTTTTAAAAAAGGGTGGTCCCTACGCAAATATTATGTAAACTTTATTATCGCTCCAACTTATGGCTTCATTCAATCAATAATTGGCGTCATTGTTACTTTAAAAAATAAAAAACTAATCGGTCTTGGACTTCTGCATTTGGTGGACCAGTTATTTTATCGTTTAAAATTAATAAAAATGAAAAAATGGTCCGTATATTGCTTTCTTCCGATTCATATCGTTTTGTTACTAGTAGGAAGTATTTTTAAACAACAAATGCTTCATTTGATGTCTGAAAGTGAGTGTTCACAGCGAGAAACTAAAAAAATACAATCGCCTATCTGATAGTACACAAATTGATCCTGAAACCATGTTATTCATCATCGTCGGACGTGGAAATTTCGGCACAAATAAGTCCGAAATAAGTCGGAACTTCGTAGGAGTATAGATGAATTTTTCGAGATTCTTTTGGAATCGCCCCGGCTAAAATTAATGTTTGCCATATGCCATCGGGTTTTGCTGCTTCAATATATTCTGCATCGAACTCTGCCATTTTTTCTAATTCATTCGATCGGATGAAACCGACTACTTCTTCGTCCAACATTTCTGCAGCGGGGTCAAAACCATAAGGCCCCCTTTCATCATGGGCATGTGCCCAATCACAGCTCGCAATTAAGGCCACACGCTTACCACTATTCCGGACAACTTGGCTGATCACTTCGCCAAGTTTCACATGCAAATCGAAAGAAAGCTCACGTGATGGATTGATGACAACGATAGGAACATCCGGCATAAAAGACAGCGGAACGATGGAACCCCAATCGAGTGGAAGACAAGATATCGGACCTGCTGCCGTTCCGAAATTGATCGAGGCAATCGGAATCCCTTGTTCTGCGGCGACTTCGGTGATGGAAACGGCCAAATTGCGATCAACATACCGTTCGAGCTCATAGTATCCATCATTTTCTTCAACAAATCCGTACATTCTTTCACTATTTGTAACAGAGAAGTACCCATCAATTCGCGTTCCATGTGGAGTTAACACAATAATCGTTTCCGGCTTTGCATCTTGCATTTTTTTGCCGAGCTTTACCATACTGTTTCGCGTCAATTTCATTCGATCCGGCAATGCTCCACATAATTCAGGGATTATTTCTCCACCATGCGGGGCAATGCAGGCAAACACAAATGGATTCATCCTCATCACTCTTTCACGAATATATATTTACCATTACTATTCGTCAAAAAATCGTAAACTCCTTTAATATAAGTCAGAAAATTGGGATTCCTCAAATTTTTAGGCACCAATTTCAGATAATTTTCCATCTTCAATATAGACGATGCGATTGCATAGATCCAGCATGCGTTTATCGTGGGTTACCATGACAGCTGCTTTTTGACTGCGTTTTACTTCATCAGCGAGCATTTCGACAACGGTCCGGCCACGTTCGGAATCCAAGACTGGCAGGGATTATTTTAACAGAAAAAGGTCTGCCCATTATAAAAGGACAGACCTATATATGTGTGTTCGTTTAACTAACTTCCTTTTTATCTCCTTTTTTTGCTTCAACCCAGTAGTCTGCATTTTTAATACCGAGCACTTCTGGGTCAAAAACAGGGTCTTTCCCAGCTTTTTTCTGTCGCTCGTAATCTTTTAAAGCGACGAGTGCAGGTTTCATGAGTATCACGACGGCGATAATATTTAGCCATACCATGATTCCAAGTCCTGTATCCCCGAAAGCCCAAGCGACTTTGGATGTTTTTACACATCCATAGAATACAGCAGCAATGCTTACAAATTTGATTAGCAAAATTGCCCAACGATTATTTTTTCCACGTGTTAAATATGCGACATTTGTTTCAGACATATAGTAGTAAGCCATGATTGTTGTGAAAGCAAAGAAGAATAAGGAAATCGCAACGAATCCGGCTCCGAAACCAGGCAGGACACTTTCAACTGCTGATTGTGTATATTGCGGACCAGGGTCAGCTGTTCCCATTTTATTGTAAAGATAGGTTCCATCAGGAGCTTTTGTACTAAACATACCTGTGAAAAGAATCATTAATCCAGTTGCAGTACAAACGAACCATGTATCAATATATACAGAAAATGCTTGCACTAACCCTTGTTTTGCTGGATGGGATACTTCAGCGGCACCAGCTGCATGGGCACCAGTTCCTTGTCCTGCTTCGTTGGAATAGATTCCCCGCTTGACTCCCCAAGCAATTGCGGAACCAATCAATCCACCAAATGTTGCATCTGCACCAAAGGCACTTTTAAAAATCTGTGCAAATACAGCGGGAACTTGATCGATATTTATGAAGACGATAATCAATGAAACAAGAATGTATCCAAGTGCCATGAATGGTACAACGAATTGGGCAACACCAGCAATTCTTTTTACCCCGCCAAAAATAATAATTCCAAGTAAAACAGCAATAATTACGGCCGTAACCATTTTGTGCATCCCAAAGGCATTTTCTAAACCTTCAGCAATCGCATTTGCCTGTACACCAGGCATAAGGAAAGTAAGGGAAATGATTGTGGCAATGGCAAAAACAATACCGTACCATCTCATTCCAGTCCCTTTTTCAATGTAGTACGCAGGTCCCCCGCGGTACTCGCCGTCTTGCTTCACTTTGTAAATCTGTGCCAAAGTCGACTCTACATAAGCAGTTGCTGCACCAACAAAGGCGATTAGCCACATCCAGAAAAGAGCTCCTGGTCCCCCTAAACCAATCGCAGTTGCAACCCCGGCAATATTTCCTGTTCCAACACGTCCTGATAATGCAACTGATAATGCTTGGAACGAAGAAATCCCTGCTTCAGAGCTCTTTCCTTTAAACATTTGTGCTAGCATGTCCTTGATGAGCCGCACTTGTAAAAAGCGGGTCGAAAGTGAGAAAAACAACCCGACCAAGATACAGATGATGATGAGCGGCGGACTCCATAGAACATCATTTAACCAACCGACAAACTTATCCATCCTTTACCCCCTGAATGTATTTGTAGGCGAAAAATTTCTCCCCTCGCCTAAATTATAGAATAATTCAAAAAATAGAACAATCCTAAAATTGAAATTATTTGGTTTATTAATTTTTTATATCATAGGTCGCAAGGGAAATATCATTTTGTTTCATAGCTAATCGAATTGACAGAGCAAGTTTGGAAAATCAGAATTTATGCGGATTTTTTACTTTGATGGAAGAAACTTCGCCACAATTTTTGCAGAAGGTAAAAATGAGTGGGGAGCTCTTGCCCAAAATTTTATCTACTTCGGTAAGACTTGAATAGCCGTTTCCTAATTTTCCTTGGACGAACTCTTTTTGTCCGCAAACTTTGCATGGTTGTTGGTTTTCCACCTTCATCACCTCTTTGTTTAGTTTCCTTTTATACGTTGAATTTTATTGGAAGGTTTCGTGTGTTTTATGGGCATGCTAACAGTAAAAATTGTGAAGGGATGTCGATGTTGGTGAAAGCCGTAACGTATCAAGGAATTAAAGATGTAAAGGTAAAAGATGTGCCAGAGCCGACGATCCATAAAGCCGATGATTTAATTGTGAAGATAACGAGTACGGCCATTTGTGGGTCCGATTTGCATCTTGTGCATGGAATGATTCCGAATATGCCACATAATTATATTATTGGGCATGAGCCGATGGGAATTGTGGAAGAAGTGGGTCCGGATGTGACGAAAGTGAAAAAAGGGGATCGGGTCATTGTTCCGTTTACTATTTCTTGCGGTCAATGTTGGTTTTGTCAGCATGAGTTAGAAAGCCAATGTGATCAATCCAATCCGCACGGGGAGGCGGGGGCGTATTTTGGCTATTCGGAAACTTTTGGCGGGTATCCTGGGGGGCAAGCGGAATATTTGCGCGTTCCATTTGGTAATTTTACGCCGTTTGTTGTGCCGGAGAATTGCGAGTTAGAGGATGAGAAAATTCTGTTTCTCTCCGATATTATTCCAACTTCTTATTGGGGTGTTGATAATGCGGGGGTGAAGGAAGGCGACACAGTGATTGTACTTGGATGTGGTCCGGTTGGACTTTTAACACAGAAGTTTGCCTGGATGAAAGGCGCCAAACGAGTGATTGCTGTCGACTATATTGGGTATCGTTTGGAGCATGCCAAGAAAACCAATCATGTGGAGGTTGTGGATTTTAGTAAAATCGATCATACGGGTGATTATTTAAAGGAGCTGACAAAAGGCGGGGCGGATGTTGTTATTGATTGTGTCGGATTAGATGGGAAAAAGTCAGCGATGGAAATGATTGGGTCTGCGCTAAAGCTGCATGGCGGAACGATGAGTGCGATTGTTATGGCTGCTCAATGTGTTAGAAAGGGCGGAACGATCCAATTAGTCGGTGTATATGGGGAGCGATATAATCAGTTCCCGCTGGGTGACTTATTTTCTCGCAATATTACGCTGAAAATGGGGCAGGCCCCAGTCATCCATTACATTCCAGACCTATACAAACAAATAACCGACGGGCGACTTGACCCAACCGACATCATCACCCACCGCCTCCCACTCGACCAAGCCGAATACGGCTACTCCGTATTCGACGAAAAACAAGACAACTGCATTAAAGTCATCCTCAAACCATAAAAAGGTGTCAGGCACCGTTTATGCAAAAATGGGCATAAATATTCGAAAAAATGAATAAATGGTGCCTGACACCTGAAGTAGTTTATAAAAAAGGGGGGGAGCTCGTCTTGAGTGTAAAAAGATTAACGAAATCGACAACGGATAAAAAAATAAGTGGTGTATTAGCTGGGATAGCTAATTATTTTGAGGTAGATTCAACTTTGATCCGATTAGGATTTATTATCCTTTGCTTAGTCACAGCTATCGTTCCGTGTTTAATTGCTTACTTGATTGCAGATTGGATGATTCCGAAGGATACGGAAATATAATCTATTTTCTTCTAGCTTTTTCGGCATAGAGCCCCGTTATTACTTGACTTTAATCACAAATGCATAAAAGGCGTCTCCATTAGACACATTCTTTTCCTTTTCGTCCATCCACCATACACCGTAAGAATAATAATAAATGCCTTTTTCATTCGGTGCAAAAAAGCTGTTGTCTTTAACGGGGATTTCTATTGAATTGTTTTTATTTATTTGCTCAATGTGAATTTCATTAGGCTTTGGCTCATAATCCATTTTGAATGTTATTTTTTCACCGGGATGCACGTTGACTGGTTTTTGATCCTTTAAAAGTTCAACAGGTCCAACTTTATCAACACACTCACCTTTGCCTTTATGATGCCAACAATACGTACCTAACGTTGTTTCGTATGATTTATTACCGATTTCGATGGTTGATTTTGGAGGTTTGTTTACTGACATACCGTTGTTGCTCGAAATGTTCGAACAGCCCATTACGCTTATAACTAACAGTAGAACACCTAACCACTTAAACATCAAACCCACTCCTTTTTAGAATAGACGTTTATAGTTTATATAAGGTTACAATTACGTAATTACTTTACACCAAACTGTCTTTTACTTTTGTATATGAAGATGGAAAAGGAGCAAATAATGAACGATGCAAAATTGGAAAGCAGTGAATAAACTGTTTCAGTGGCGAAGGCAATGAAACGAATTAAATAAAAAACCAATTATTAAAAGCGAAACGTGTCCCCAATGATAATTTACACACAAAAACCGCATAAATAAACAAAAAATGCATAAAAGGTGTCAGGCACCTTTTATGCATTTTCTTGAGTAATTATTTAGGATTTTGTATATTTGGTGCCTGACACCTAAAGTTCTAGGTGTTGTTTGAGGCGGTTGTGTGCTTTTTGTTTTTCGTCTTGTGGGACGATGTAGTAGTAGATTCCGCCGATTTTTGTTCCTTGGCCTTTGAGTTGGAATTGTTCGATTTTGTGTCGTGCGTCTTTATAGTATTTTTGAATGGACATCATTTCATCAAACGTTAGATTTGTTTCAACGTTCTTCCCGAGTGTTTCAAACACGTCGTTATATTTTGTTAGAGCAGAAACACTTGCCCCTTTACTGATGACGCCTTGAATAACTTGTCGTTGCCGATCATTCCGCCCAAAATCTCCACGTGGATCTTCTTTTCTCATGCGGACGAAGGCGAGGGCCTTCTTCCCATCTAAATTCACTTCTCCTTTAGGAAAATGATAGCCACCATAACTGAAATCCAACGTATTATTCACCGTCACGCCACCCACGGCATTAACAATGTCCTCAAAGCCTTCCATGTTCACTTTAATGTAATAATCGACAGGAATATCAAGAAATTTCTCGACTGTATTCATCGACATGGCCACTCCGCCAAAGGCATACGCGTGGTTGATTTTATCCTCCGTACCTTTACCAACAATCTCAACGCGTGTATCACGTGGGATACTTAACATTTGAACAGATTTAACAGTCGGATTGACAGTTAAAACAATCATCGTATCCGATCGGCCACGATCCCCTTTTCGTTCATCAACCCCAAGCATTAAGATCGAAATAGGATCCTTATCCTTAAATCGAATTTCTTTCTCCCTTGAACTTTTACGATCGACAGGGTTATGCATCGTATTAACAGCCTTTGTTAAGGAATGATAAATGGAATAAACATAAGCACCTGCCCCTAAAATAAGCACAAGCAAGATAATTCCAATAATTTTTCGCTTTTTCATCTTCTTCTTTTTTAAATTATTTGACCGCATAAATATGTCCTCCAAAGGGATTTTTCAACTCTATACCGATAGATTACCAAATTACTGATGAATTGTGTACCATTATTTGCAAATGCTAAATATATGTGGATATATTTAAAAATAGTCTGTTTTCGTTAAGGTTGTGTTATTAGAAAAAAACCAATGCACGTTCCCTTCCGCTCCAATCCACTCTCAGATTTCAATATTATTTAGTGTTCAATTTTAAAAAATAACTAAAAATCCTATTTGACAATCGCTTAAATAACGATCATAATAATTGGTATAGACAACTATATCAAAATATTATTTCCATTAATAAAAAAATGAGGTGAAGGCATTGGGGCAAAACATAGTAATCAATGCAAATCTATTTACCGGTGAAGAAAATATCGCCAATGGCTATTTGAGATTTGAAGATAAAAAAATCACGGAAATCGGTGATATGAATCAGTATCATCCTAAACAAGATGAAAAAGTAATCGATGCTGGCGGTAACATTGTCATTCCGGGAATGATTGATGTACATATTCATGGGGGATACGGTGTCGACGTAATGGATGCAGATCCTGATAAGCTCATCTTTTTAAGCGAACAACTTCTTCAAGAAGGAGTGACCACTTTTTTTGCGACGACAATTACCCAAGATTATCCTGCTATTGAGGCAGCACTTGCATCTGTTAAAAAAGCAACAGATATGGGTAAAACAACGATAGCAGGCGTCCATTTAGAAGGACCATTTATTTCGGAAAAAAGAGCAGGTGCACAGCCATTAGAATTTATTTCAGCACCGGATATTGATTTATTTTTACAATGGCATGAAGCTTCCGGGAAACAAATTAAGTTGGTAACATATGCACCGGAGAAAAATGGGGCACGTGAGTTTGAAGACGTCATGATTAGGAACGGAATTGTGCCTTCAATGGGACATTCAGATGCAGTACGGGAAGAACTTCTTGACAGCAAAACAACGCATGCCACACATCTTTATAACGGAATGCGCGGCCTGCACCACCGGGAAGCTGGGGTTGCTGGACATGCATTATTATCACCGCACATCCAGGCAGAAATTATTGCGGACGGAATCCATGTACATCCTGATATGGTCAACCTTACGTATAAGCTAAAAGGTGCAGAAGGAATCGTTCTCATTTCAGACGCGATGAGGGCAAAAGGCCTTCCAGATGGAGAATCGGAACTTGGCGGCCAGAAAGTATTTGTGAAAAATGGCGAATGCCGTCTCGAAAATGGATCACTTGCGGGAAGTATATTAACAATGGACCAAGCGTTCCGAAATATTATCCAATTTACCGGTTGTTCCATTGCTGAAGCGGTCCAAATGACATCCGGAAACCAAGCAAAAGAATTCGGCTTAACATCAAAAGGATTTTTGAAAAAAGATATGGATGCCGATTTTGCCATCATGAATCAAAATCTCGAAGTAATCGAAACGTATCATTTAGGAAATTCAAATAGAAAAGGGGTATAAAACTATGCAATTACACACTTATTCAACAGTAACTGATGCATCTGCAAAAGCTTTTGATATAATAAAAACTGGAATTGAAAATGGTAGTATTCACACATTAGGCCTTGCTACAGGTGGAACACCATTGAAGTTTTATGAAATATTCCGCACTTCAAAATTGGATGTCTCAAACGTATCAACGGTGAACCTAGACGAGTATGTCGGATTAAATGCAAAAGACGAAAACAGCTATCGTTATTATATGGAAAAAGAATTATTTTCTCATATGAATTTTAAAAAAACATTTTTGCCAAATGGAATGGCAGCCGATTTAGACGAAGAATGCTTGCATTATGAGGCGATCCTGCAAGATCACCCTGTTGATGTACAAATTCTTGGAATTGGTGAAAATGGCCATATTGGTTTCAATGAACCAGGCACCTCTTTCAACTCACTAACACATGTCGTTGAATTAACAGAGTCAACCCGTGAAGCGAACAAACGCTATTTTGACAAAGAAGAGGATGTACCGACACATGCGATTTCTATGGGAATCAAGTCAATTTTATCTGCAAAAAAAATTATCCTACTAGCTTTTGGTGCAAACAAAGCCGAAGCAGTGAAACAAATGATTGAAGGAGAAGTCAGTGAAGACTGCCCGGCATCTGTTTTACAAAAACATCCTAATGTAATTGTTCTTGCTGATCAAAAGGCAGCGTCATTATTAAAAGAGGGGATTGCACGTGATTAATAAGGAATCACCGATTCCAATTTATTATCAAATTCAAGAACATATCCGCGAAAACATTAACCAGCAAAAATGGGTCAAAGGGGAAGCAATCCCTTCCGAGCGCATTTTAACTGAACAATTTGGCGTCAGTCGAATGACGATTCGTCAAGCGGTTCAAGGCCTTGTCGATGAGGGAATTCTCATGCGCAAACGGGGAAGCGGAACCTTTGTCAGCAATGAAAAAGTCGAGCAACCATTAAAAGAAATTACGAGCTTTACAAAACTTATGGAACAACGCGGAATGAAGGCGAGCAGCAAAATTACCTTGTTCAGCGTTCGAAAACCGAATGAGGTTGAAGCAGAAAAGCTGCAAATTGATATTGAAGCAGATGTCTACCATATCGAACGAATCCGTTTAGGTGACGAAATCCCAATTGCGATCGAAACATCCATCGTTCCATGTTCTATCGCAGAAGGGCTGAAAGAGGAAGATATTCAACATTCCCTTTACGAATTCATCGAGGTAAAAAAAGGCTATCAACTCGGAGACGCCAAACAATCAATTGAAGCGATCGGTGCGACAGAGCGCATCTCCAAACTGCTCGATGTCCCTATCGATTCTCCTATTCTTCAAATCGAACGCGTTGCCAACCTGCGATCGGGCACCCCATTAGAATACGTCCGATCACAATATGCTGGCGGCCGATTTAAATTTTATTTATAAATAGTAGGATAAGAACATGCGACCGTATTTGGAAAGGTTGCATGTTCTTTTTGATAGGAGTGTGACGTAGAAAAATTGTTTTTTACTATTTCGGCCATGATGGGGATTGAATGCAAAAGAAGATGCGGGAACTTGATAGTAGGAAAGGTGAAGCGAAGTGCCCGAACCGGCCGGAAGCGGGAACTTGAAAGTTGGAAAGGTGAAGCGAAGTGCCCGAATCCGCTGGATACGAGAACTTGATAGTAGGAAAGGTGAAGCGAAGTGCCCGAATCGGCTGGAAGCGGGAACTTGATAGTAGGAAAGGCGAAGCGAAGTGCCTGAATCGGCTGGATACGGGAACTTGATAATAGGAAAGGTGAAGCGAAGTGCTCGAACCTGTCGGATACGAGAACTTGATAGTAGGAAAGGTGAAGCGAAGTGCCCGAATCGGCTGGATACGGGAACTTGATAGTTGAAAATGCGATCCGAAGTGCTCGAACCTGCCCGAAGTATTCGAATCTGAAAAAACGAGAACATGATATCCGAAAAAGTGAGATGAAGTCCTTGATTCCAATGTAAAAATCTAAAAAAGGACGATTAAAAGAATGCACCCTAATCAAAAACCTTCAGTGATCCTTGAACATTTCATAGTGTTCTTTAAAGTACGCTATAATAAAATCCCGGAACTCTTTCACCGTAGGAGATAACAAACCATCTTTTACCCATGATAGTCCGACTGTATAGGTTGGATCAATATCTGCGATTTTTACGTAATGTAAATCGAGTTTTCTACATACCGAAATGGGAAGTAACGCCACACCTTGATCGAGCTTAATGATTTCCGCTAATAGACTAGAATCTACCTCGAAATTATTAGTAGGAGTGAATCCAGCTCTTTCGCATAGAGCTGTTGTAAATCCACTATATTCTTCATTGTTGGCGAGGGAAATAAATGGTTCATTGGCGACTTTGCCTAAGGAAATTTTAGATTCACCTGCCAGCTTATGGCTAGAAGGAAGAACGAGTACGATATCCTCATCCACGAGCACACAACTTTCAATCTCTTCATCCACGATCGGTGGGCCGGCTATTCCTAAATCAATATCTCCCTTTTTCAAGCTTGTCACTATTCCGCTTTTTACCCCAACTCCTTGTTGTATTTTCGTATTTGGATGGCGGGTAATGTATTCACTAATCAATCCTGAAAGGAATCTTGGATTAGAAATTGAAATTTTGATTGTACGTGCATTTTCTTGATCGTGAGATTGAATGTCCATTTTTGCCTTTTCAATTTCGGTAAAAATTTTGTTTACATGTTTCAAAAGAATTTTTCCAGATGAACTTAACTCGATATTCCTACCTTTTCTATTAAAAAGATTTGTGCCCAATTCATCTTCAAGTCTCTTAATTGTCAGGCTTAAGGAAGGCTGGGCAATATTTAATTGCTCAGCTGCCTTAGAAATATGTTCTGTATAAGCGACTGTCTGAAAGTATTTTAATTGAAGCAGCTCCATCTATTTTTGAACACTCCATTCATTTATTATAGTAAATATATTAATATATTATTATGTATTAGATTAAATGTAAAATCAGATTTAAAATAATAGATGTAGGGAATTATAGATAAGAACATCATTTATTCAAAATGTGGAGGTGCTATTCAGATGAAAAAGGAAGACGTGGTAAAGCAGTTTACAACTCCGTTAGATGCAGGGGCGTTTCCATTAGGACCGTATCGTTTTTATAATCGCGAATACTTAAACATTTTATATAGAACCGACCTGGAAAGCTTAAAGAAAATTGTGCCGGAACCATTGGAGGTGAAAGATCCGCTTGTCAGATTTGAAATCATGAAGATGCCGGATGTGACAGGGCTTGGATCCTACACAGAGTGTGGACAAGTCATACCTGTTAGTTTTGAAGGGGAGGAAGGGGATTATCTCCACGCAATGTATGTAGATAGCTTTCCTGCCATCGCATCAGGCAGGGAAATCGCAGCGTATCCTAAAAAGCTGGGCAAGCCTAGTTTATATGTAGATTCCGATACCTTAGTGGGACTCTTGGACTATGGAAGTTTGCGAGTAGCAACAGCAACGATGGGGTATAAGCATTTTCCGCTTGACCATTCAGAGGCGCTTAAAGAAATCGTTAAACCGAATTATATGTTGAAAAAAATGCCGGACTATAATGGATATCCAAGAATTTGCGAATTGGTTCGTAGCGAAATTACTGATATTAAAATTCTTGGTGCTTGGTCAGGTCCTGCAAGACTCGAGCTGTTCGCCCATGCGCTTGCACCGATGGCTGATTTGCCAGTACTAGAGGTCGTATCAGCTTCTCATATTATTACAGAGCTTTCTTTGGCATCTCCAACTGTTATATACGATTATTTAGCTGAAAAGTAAGGAGGATATTCAAATGAAAATCGCAATATTAGGGGCAGGTTCACTAGGAACGATCGCCGGAGCATATATTGCTGCCGGTGGACAAGATGTAGAGTTAATCGATGTTTATCAAGCACATGTTGACGCATTAAATCAATCGGGCGCAAAAATTATCGGCACGACTGATTTTCAAACAAAAGTGAAAGCTATTACTCCTGACAATATGTCGGGAACCTATGATTTAGTCTTGCTGTTAACGAAGCAATTATATAATGATTCAGTGCTACAAAACTTGTTGCCATTTTTAGATGAGAAAAGTGTCGTACTCTCCTTGCAAAACGGGATACCTGAAGAAAAGGTTGCATCCATTGTTGGTCGCGAACGGGTGATTGCCGGGTCCGTTGAATTTGGCGCAACATTTATGGAGCCAGGAGTATCAAAACTGACAACAGAGTTCGGCCACTTTAAAGAGTATGCTTTCCAAATCGGGGAATTAAACGGTGAAATAACGGAAAGAATTCACGAGATCAAAACGATTTTGGACCTTGTTGGGGGTACACATATTTCCGATAACTTGGTTGGTACGAAATGGTCAAAATT
This sequence comes from Heyndrickxia sporothermodurans, assembly GCF_003055045.1. NCBI lineage: Bacteria > Bacillati > Bacillota > Bacilli > Caryophanales > Bacillaceae > Heyndrickxia > Heyndrickxia sporothermodurans. The sequence continues at coordinate 35,971 of NZ_NAZB01000014.1, read as the reverse complement.
ACTGATCAACAATGCATTTAGTGGGTTATCAGCTGCACTGAACACAGAGTTTGGCGGGGTTATTGATCATGAGGTTAGCATTGTAAGTGCAGCGCATATTGCCAATGAAACAATCAAAGTTGGTCATGCAAACGGTGTAACTTTTGCTAAGATGAATAAATTCGACATTGCTTCATTAGAAATAAAAAGCGAAAACGATATTCCTGAACGTGTCCAAACACTTCGGAACTTTATGGAACCTTCCAGATTGCTAAGAGCAAGCATGCTGCAAGACTTAGAAAAGAAACGTAAGTCTGAAATAGATTATATCAATGGGGTCGTACCGCGATTGGCAAAAGGAAAAGGAATTGCGACACCATATAATGATATGGTTGTAAAACTAGTCAAACAAGCAGAAGAAACCCAATCTGTACCGAATTTCGATACCAATATTAAATTTTTTGAAGAACTAAATAAGTAGTATGAAGAAAGGTGTTGTCCATCAGCGGGCAGCACCTTTTCTTTTATCGTTTTACTATCTTAACCGTCGCATCTTCTGGAGTGAGGTATTCCTTATCTAAAGAAAAATCTAGATGCTGCCGATTGATTTCTGCATATTGAACAACTTTACTTTTCTGGAGGAAAACGAGTAAATAAATATCATCTCTCCTGTCGATATTACTTGGATCTTTAAATTTAGTGCCCAGTTGTTCATTTATACTTTCTTGCACTGTGTAGGGTGGGAAAATGAATGCTTTGTCCCAAGTGAAATCGGTTAGTGAATTCAAATCGATTTCATGACTTCCACCTTTTTTTATCACTTGTGAGAAGGACGATTCCACTTTATTATTGTGTTTGACATCACTACACCCTGTTAAGAGAATGATAGAACACAGTAGAAAAATTGCTTTTTTCAATGAATAACCTCATTTCATTTTTATAATTACGTGGAGAAAGGGTTAAATTTACCTTTTTCAGTAATGGATCGTTCTTTTTTCCGTTTAATCGAATGAAAAGGGAACGGATGAAATGTTTAAATTAAAATATTTCGCCAATTATACCATATTTGGCCATTCTCTCCTAGATAAAAAATCCCTCGAAATCCGACTTATATGTTCCAACTTGATTTTTATAAATGACATTTCCCGGGAAAATACGATTAATTTTGACAGCAAATTCGTCTAACTTTTTATGTTAAAACTGTGTTGCACGTTATCACACATGTGCCTACCAACGAGGATACGTCAACTTGGACATACATCTGTTATTCAAGACTATGGATTGTATCAATTCGATAAGAAGAAATACACTTTTCCATAATCATATAATCACAAGAAAGCCCACATCGAAATGTGGGCTTTCTTGATGTCGATTAATCCGCATCATACAATCTTTTAAATCCATCAAAATGTGATTTCCAATAGGAGTTATCAAGTGAGGAGAGTTGTACTCCGTCTGAACTCGCATGGATGAATTGGTTGTTGCCAATATAGATTCCTAGATGAGAGATTCCGCTTTTATATGTACCTGTAAAGAATACTAAATCCCCTTGTTGTGGTGATTTAGTTACATAATAGGAACGATTGTAATACCCTTCACTAGATATGCGTGGTAAAGATAACCCTGCATTGTTGTATACATAATAAATGAATCCGCTGCAATCGAATCCGCTCGGGGTCGCTCCAGCCCATACATATGGAGTGCCTACTAATTTTTTCGCTGTATCAATGACTTTTTTAACAGAAAACGTTGAACTTAAGCCCGCTGGTTTATCTACCTTTGGCGGGGCAGCAGTTTGTCCGGCTTGTTGTTTAATATTAAGTTTCTGGCCAACATAAATCATATCGGATGTAAGCTTGTTAAGTTTTTTCAATTCTGCGACAGATACGCCAAATTCCTTACCAATTTTACTTAAGGTATCCCCAGATTTAACGATATAGGTTGTCCCAGTAGAATGTGATGGTGATTTTGCCGGTGTATTTACCTTTGGCGTGGTAGTGGCTTGTCCAGCTTGTTTTTTAATAATAAGCTTCTGCCCAACGTAAATCATATCAGATGTTAGTTTGTTAAGTTTTTTTAATTCTGCGACAGATACGCCAAATTGTTTACCGATTTTACTTAAAGTATCCCCAGACTTAACCAAATAGCTTGTCCCAACAGTAGTTGTCGGTGATGTTGTTTTATTAGTAGCAGCAGTTTTTTTCGACTGAGATGTCGTTGAATTTTGGCTTGAAACCTTTAATTTGTCCCCGGGATAGATTATATTGGATTTTAAATGGTTCCAACTTTTTAAGTTAGCGACCGAAACCTTGTACATATTAGCAATTTTACTTAGGGAGTCCCCTTTTTTTACGGTATATGTTTTTGAGGTTGAAGTATTTTTTGCTGTAGATACTTTCGAAACCGTTTTGGTAGATTTAGAAACGGTTAGCACTTGATTCGGTTTAATCATATCACTTTTTAAATTATTTAACTTTTTTAAATTGGCTACGGTTGTGTCATATTTGTTTGCGATTTTCCACAATGAATCGCCATTTTTTACTTTGTATGTAGCAGCCATGGATGGTGTTGCAATGGCCGTAGTTATTATCGTGGTAGCAGCAACCGACACGAACGTCTTTTTCAAAACTTAATTCCCCCCATTATTACAATATTAACTACTATTCTATCAAATTATTCGACAATTGCACCCCCTTTTTTAGAAAAAGAACATTTCAAAATGATTACAATGCCAGTTGAAGTTAATATTTTAGAATAGTTGTCTATTTCTTTTGTATAATAGGTGTATAGTCAAAATAGAGGAGGTTAATTATGAAAAAACTATTTTTTGCTTTTGCTATGTTACTATTTGTTCTAGCGGCTTGTGAAAAAGAACCTTCACCGAATGATCGATTAAATGAATATGTGAAACTTTGGGATAAAAATAATTTTAATAAAATGTACAACGAGTACCTCTCATCCAGTGTGAAAAAGGAATTTAAGCCTGAGGACTATGTCGATCGCTATCCGAAAGTATACAAGGATTTAGAAATTAGCGATTTAAAAGTTACTTATAAAAAGTTGGGAGAGGACGATTTTAAAAAGAAAGAAAAGGTGTCGATCCCGCTACAAATCTCCTTTCATACGATGGCTGGTAATGTCAAATATGAAGAGAAAGTGACATTGAAAAAAGAAGAGAAAGATGACAAGTCCAATTGGTATATTGATTGGAAACCGAGTTTACTTTTACCAGGACTTGAAAAAGGCGATAAAATCAAACCTGTTACCGTAAGTCCAAAACGGGGCGAAATTCGTGATCGAAATGGCAGTGAACTGGCAGTAAATGGTGAAGTCTTTCAAATCGGTGTTATTCCGGAAAAAATGGATGGACATGATGCGGAAGTGAAGAAACAATTAGCTTCTTTATTAGATATGTCTGTTAAAGAAATTGATCAAAAGTTAAACGCTTCATGGGTAAAACCGGATTTGTTCGTGCCGATTAAAAAAATCCCTTCGACGAAGGAGGACCTTGTTCAAAAGCTATATGAGCTTCCTGGTGTTGATAAACAAAATGCAGAAGGAAGGGTGTATCCTTTCGGCAAAGCAGCTGCACATTTAGTAGGTTATGTTGGGCCGATCACGGCAGAAGAATTAGAGAAGCACAAGGGAAAAGGCTATACGGAAAGTAGTGTCATCGGAAAACGCGGGTTGGAGCAAGTGTTTGATGAACAATTGCGCGGGAAGGATGGAGAAACGATTTCAATCGTTAAGCCAGATGGTACCGAAAAAGTCATTGCTGAAAATAAAGTACAAGATGGGAAAAACATTTCAGTCACGATCGATGGGGACTTGCAGACGAAAATATATAACGAAATGAAGGGGAACGCTGGTACGGCGGCAGCCATTCATCCGGTTACTGGAGAGGTCCTTTCATTAGTTAGCTCACCTTCTTTTGACCCGAATGATTTTGCTTTAGGTGTATCGAGTAAAGAATATGCGAAGCTAGAAAAGGATCCGTTGCAACCATTAATTAACCGTTTCGCACTATCCTACGCCCCTGGTTCAGCCATCAAACCGATTACAGGTGCGATTGCATTGGAAAATGGGACGTTGAATACAAGCAGTACAAAAACAATAAATGGAAAAACGTGGGGGAAAGGTGGAAGTTGGGGTGATTATAAAATTACTCGCGTCCACGAAACATCTGGTCCGGTTAACATGCAAACTGCGATGATATATTCCGATAACATCTTTTTCGCACAGGCAGCCCTTGATATGGGCGGCGATAAATTTGTGAAGGGATTAAAGAACTTTGGCTTTGCAGAAGAAATTCCTTTTACGTATCCATTGAAGAAATCACAAGTGTCATCGGATGGAACATTGAAAAACGATAGTATCATGTTAGGGGATACGGGTTATGGCCAAGGTCAAATGTTGACGAATATTTTACAGCTTGCTACTGCATATACACCGTTTATCAACAGTGGAAATATGATCAAGCCGTATTTACTTCTAGATGAAAAGAAAACAGGACTTTGGAAGGAACATGTCATAAGTAGCGGTACTGCCAAATCAATTAGCACTATGCTCCGCCAAGTCGTCGCTGATCCACGGGGGACGGGACATGGAGCGAATTTACCTAACAGAGCACTAGCCGGCAAAACAGGAACAGCCGAACTAAAAAGCTCAAAAGGCGAAAAAGGAAAAGAAAATGGAGTCTTCGTCGCCTACGACTCCAACAAAAAAGACCTCCTTATCGCAATACTCATCGAAGGAGTCGAAAAAGGCGGCGGCAGCAAACTCGTCGTCCAAAAAGTCGCCAACATCTTCAAATAATGGTGTCAGGCACCGAATATGCAAAAACTGAATAAATATTAAAAAAATGCATAAACGGTACCTGACACCGTTTATGCATTAGGTGAATAAATATTAGAGATTTGAATATTTGGTGTCAGGTACCAAAAAACGCATCTGTCCATTTTGTTTATGGACGGATGCGTTTTTTTATTGTCCGGTTGATACCATTTCTTGGCCAAGTTCTAAGTGGTTACGTAGGAGGTCCGAGAGTTTTTGTCTTTCTTCATTTTTTACAGAATAGTAATAGATGTTTTTGCCGGACTCATTTGGAATCCATTCGTTTTCACCCTCTACTTTGAGTTCTTCAATGTTTTTTCTAATGTCTTTGTATTGGGATTGAATGCCCAGCATTTCCTCAAAGGTGAAATTTGTTTTCACATTTTTTGCAAGTGCATCAAAGATATTATCGTAATTCCAGAGAGAGGAGATGCTTGCACCTTCGTCGAGAATCGATTCGATAATTTCCCGTTGACGTTTTTGACGTCCGAAATCACCTTCCGGATCATCATGACGCATTCTGGAAAACTTCAAAGCCTTTTTCCCATCGAGAGTTAAATTACCGACTGGGAAGGTGACCCCACCTGCAGTAAATTCTAAATCATTGTGTACTTTAACACCGCCAACAGCATCAACGACTTCTTTAAATCCTTCCATATTCACCTTTACATAATAGTCAATTGGGATATTTAAAAAATGCTCAACTGTATCCATCGACATCTCCACATCACCATATGCATAGGCGTGGTTGATTTTATCGACCGTTCCTCGTCCAATAAGTTCTGTACGAGTATCACGTGGAATACTTAGCATCTTAATCGATTTCAAATGCGGATTGACCGTCATGACAATCATCGTATCTGAACGACCTTTATCATTTTTGCGCTCATCGACACCAAGTAGCAAAATTGAAAATGGATCCCCGTTTTTAACAGTTACTTCCTTCGCTCTCTTCACGGGCTGTTTGCGCTCAACAGGTTTATGGATGTTTTTGACGGCACTATCAAACGAATGCCATACTGAATATGCATACGCACCCCCGCCTACAACAGAAAGTCCTACAACGATCAGCAAAACTGTTAACCATTTTTTCTTTTTCGTATGTTTCTGACTTCTCATCATTCGTAATCCTTCCTTATTAAAAATAGTAATTTATTTAAAAAATTTAATCCGATAGGGAAAAATACATTCTTATTAGATATGTAAAAATTCTCACTTCTTCTCCCTAATATAGACGTTTATTCGACAAAAAAGATTCAACCGATTCATGTCTTTTTTTAAAGGAAGTATAACATTGCAATCCTATCCAGCTCCAGAGTTTAACCCCACAAGGTTAAAAACCTCCCGACAATAAAAGTCAAAGAGCGACCTTTTTTGCGAGAAGATCAATATTCGGTTTTCTTTGCAATGTCGTTCCTAATCAAGGGGCTAATGCTTTTTAAATAATGAATATCCATGTTTCGCTACATATAGACCAACAAACTTATTTTCATTCCATGCTTGTTTAAATTGAGAGACTTTGAGATTCGTATTTCCGGGATATGTTCCGATCTCAAGGGTAAAGCCAGGTCGTTTGTATTTAGAAATGAACCAATCCGTAAAGCCCCCGCCGGATGGATTTTTCCCAGGATAAATAAGTTTATATTTTGTCAATTTCCCAATTGCTTTCGCATACGCTAAATCCCGTTTGTATAATGCTTTCGACTGATGGAAATTCCAATAAAGAATTTTTCCTGCTGTATGGTAGGCAACCGTCATTTCGGGATTTATTTTTTTCAAGAAAGCAACGATCGCCTTCGTTTCCTTTGAAGTCAAGGGTGCTTTTCCTTTATAAAGGCTCCAGCTTGGCTTTCCGGGGTTCGACTTAATGTGCTTCCAATCGGCATCATATTGCCGGTTCAAATCGACACCTTTCCCATTCGCTTTCCATCGTTTGAAATTTTTACTTCCTTCATTCATTTTAATTAATTTCGCATGATCTTTTTTCGGGAAGGCTTTTAACCCGGACTGCTGAAGTGTGACCCCATCAGGATTCACCATTGGAACAAACCAAATCGTCGTTTGACTCAATATCTTTTTCACATCATAGCCATTGATTTTTTTATTCGACAAATAGTATTGAGCGTATTGATCAAGCATATACATATTGAGATTCGTCGTCAGCCATTCCCTTGCATGATGGGAACCATTTATAAAAACCGTCGAATTCCCTGTGCCTAAAGAAATAGCATAAATTGGTTTGCCATATTCACTTTTACCAATCGTTCGATAATGAATAATAGATGGATATTTTTTTGCAAGTTTTTTAATATCTCGAACCATTTTATTATACGTATATGTTTGGTTAGGATTTACAATGTCTTTACTTGCGGCATGAACTGAGCTTAAGCTGGATGGTATACACATGCAGCAGAAGAATAGTATGCAGAAGATGAAAAGGAGCGAAGCAACACGCTTTTTCAAATCTGTATCCACCTCCAATAATAGATAAATAGATTTAGCTATCTTAAATAATACTATATTTTGTGAGGAAATTTGACATAATTTTTCACAATTTTTGCGTAAAATAGATTACAAATGTATTACAAAAAGACTAGTCTAAAAGCAGGGGGAGAATAGTGGAAAAAATAATCATAACTGTCATCAACCTATGAAACAGGCCGTTAAGAAAATACGTATAATTTTTATCATAAAATTAAGTTGTAAACACTAAAGAGCCCAAACTCAGTTGTGAGAGGGCTTTTTTTCTTATGATTAATGACATCTAACTCCATAAATCAACATTCGACAAAGCGCAAAGTATTTTGTCTAAATTTCTCGGGAAATGTCTTGTGTTCCATATGACCTATCGCAAAGGCGTGTAGTTTAAAAGAACCAATTCCTTATAACTAGGACCTTTTTTCTACAAAACTACCAAATTTATTGTCGAATTATGATAGAATATGACATGGCAAAATATTACTAAAAGAGGGGGGCGAATCTGATGAAAAAAATTCTATTCTTTATCATGGCAATCATTCTTATGTTTACTTCTTTCGGAAACATCGGATATGCCGCAAGTGCTAAACCACCTAATATAAAGAAAATAAAACCATTAGGTGAATATACCGTCACAGCCACTAGTCTTTATATTCGAAAAGGACCGAGCGCAAAATATAAAACTCTCGGTTATGTAAAGAAGAATAAAAAAGTTAAAGTGTACGAGATTAAAAAAAGCTGGGCGTATATTACTTACGGAAGTACAAAGGGATATGTAAGTTCGAAATATTTTAAAAAGGTCACTGCTAAAAAGAAACCAACGATTGTGAAGAAGAATACAACCTCTAAAGTGAAAAAAGCAATCGGTGAACGTATCGTCAATGCAACGACACTTTATGTTCGCAAAGGACCCGGAACGAAATACAAATCAGTTGGCTATCTAAAAAAGAACAAGAAAGTTAAAATTTATGAAATTAAAGGCAATTGGGTATACATAATTGATGGCAAACTAAAAGGATATGTCAGCAAAACCTATTTAAAAACAGTGAAGAAGCCGACGCCGGTAAAAAAAACGGCACCAAAACCGAAGCCAAAACCGGTGGCGAAACCAAAACCAAAACCGGCAAATACAAAACCGGTGGCGAAACCAAACCCAAAGCCTGCGCCAAAACCAACTCCGGCAACATCCAAACCGAAACCAACTACCCCAACGGTTAATGGACACGGAAAATCCTATGGACAGCGCATTGTCAACGTTTCAGAACTAAATGTCCGCAAAACGCGAAGTACTAAAGGCAAACCGGTAGGAGTATTGAAAAAGGGAACAAAAGTTACTATGTACGACGTTAAATCAGGCTGGGCATATGTAACCTCAGGGAAAATAGCTGGCTATGTTAGTACACAATATCTCCAATCTACCACACCTGCCAACCGAAAAATCATCGTTATTGATGCAGGCCATGGTGGAAAGGACCCGGGAGCAAGCGGAAATAAGCTGGTAGAAAAAGAGGTTACATTAAATGTAGCTCAACGTGTTGAAAAACTATTGAAAAGTGCGGGAATCGAAGTAGTGATGACGCGTACCGGTGATACATATCCAACGCTGGAAGATCGTATCGATACTGGGGTAAAAGCAAACGCTGATACATTTGTCAGCATTCATTGCAATTTCTTTTCAAAAGCAAGTGCCAATGGAACCGAAACATATTACCATAATGGTGGACCGGCAGACCGAGCGAATCATAGTAAGCAGCTTGCAACCTTTATCAACGAACGCCTCGTACAAGCAATTGACACGACCAATCGAGGTGTAAAAAAAGAAGAATACCGAGTGATTAATTCCAATCCACTTGCAGCGGTTCTTGTGGAACTCGGATTCCTATCTAATAAACAAGACGCAAGTAAACTTGCATCCAATAAATATAGAGACATTGCAGCAAAAGCAATATACCAAGGAATTTTGGATTACTATAAATATATAGGGAAGTAAAGAAACGGGCGATCGCCCGTTTTTTTGATGTTGGGGGTACCCAATTCGACCAGGAATACAAGAAAAAGCAAACACGAGATGCACGAACGCCCTCCATTTCGACCTCATTTTTACTTTTTTAACGAAAAAGCCATTTATCACTCTAGTAAAAAAGCCTTTTATATTATCCAATGGATGTAAAATAAATAATCAATTAGTAGAACATTATAAATTTTTGACTAATTTAGTATATTCTCTATTTACTAAACGTATTAAAAGTGATAAGTTTTTATCGTATAGGTTAATTTGTCCTACCTATGCAATTTTTTCTATTAATTTGAAAGGGGGCTATAAAACTAGTCTTTTTGGAAGAAGCTTTGTTGATAATCAACAGAGTCATTTTTTGTCTTAAAAACTAGAAACGGGGGGAAACGTGTGAAGCAGTTCAAGAAAATGAAGAAAATAGCACTCATGATGATTATTTTCTTCCTTGCATTCTCAAGTGCGTTCGCAGGTACAAAGGCAAATGCGCAAACGAATTCAAGCACCAAATCACAGTTAAAACAATCATTAAATAAGAAAAATCGATTAGGTGAATTAAAAAATTCACAAAAGTATAAAAGCAACGAAAAAGTCCGTGTTATCGTTGAGTTAAAAGGCCAACCAGCGATTGAATATGCGACAAAGCAAGGGAAACGCTATAAAGACCTACCAAAATCAAAACAAGCCTCACTACAATCAGATGTAAATAAACAACAAACCAATTTTATTTCAGATGTAAAAGAAAAGAAAATCAACCTTAAAGTTGAAAATAAGTTTACAACCGTTGTAAACGGAATAAGTGGTCATATTGAATATGGAAAAATTAATGAGCTAAAAAAGCTTCCGAATGTAGCAAATGTCTACATTACAAATAAATATGAGCGTCCTAAAGTAACACCACAAATGATCTCAAGTAAAGATCTTGTAGGTGCAAAAGAAACATGGGATCTTAAATACAAAGGTGACGGAATGGTTGTCGGTGTCATCGATACAGGAATCGATTCTAGTCATAAAGATATGATCCTATCAGATAATAAAAAAGCGAAACTATCGGAAAACTCCGTAAAAGATATCATTACAAAGGACAAGCTTCCGGGAAAATACTACACAGAAAAAGTTCCTTATGGATACAACTATGCAGATAAAAACGATGAAATTAGGGATCTAGGTCCTGATGCATCAATGCATGGTATGCACGTATCAGGTACTGTTGCAGCAAACGGGGACGAAAAAAATGGTGGAATTCAAGGGGTTGCACCTGAAGCACAATTACTAGCACTTAAAGTATTCGGAAACGACCCAGCAATGCCGTCGACATTCGGTGATATTTATATTAAAGCAATTGATGATGGTATTCAGCTTGGTGCTGATGTAATGAACATGAGCTTAGGTTCAACAGCATCATTTGTTGATAAAAATGATCCTGAACAACAAGCGATTAAACGTGCGGTAGACAATGGTGTGTTAATGTCAATTTCTGCAGGTAACTCAACAAATATTGGTGGCGGAACACTTAACCCATTAGCATCCAACCCGGATATCGGTCTTGTTGGTTCTCCAAGTCTTTCGCCGGAATCCATTTCTGTCGCATCTTTTGAAAATTCAAAAATGCAAGTGGATGGCCTTGAATATGATATTAACGGTGAAAAAGGGACAGCTGCTTATCTTTCAGTAAGCAGTGTTCATCCAAATGATGTTAAACAAAAAACCTTCGATGTATTGGCAGCGGGAATCGGTGATGTTACCGACTTCGAAGGGAAAGATTTCAAAGGAAAGTATGCGTTAGTACAACGTGGAACACTTGATTTTGTTACAAAGACAAAAAATGCACAGGCAGCAGGAGCAGCTGGTGTAATTATTTACAATAACCAAACAGGTCTCGTAAGTATGGCATCAGAAGCAACAATTAAAATACCTCAACTATTCATGCTACGAGCAGATGGGGAAAAATTAAAAGCTGAATTGGATAAAGGGAAAGCTGTAAAAATCACTTTCAAAGGTGAAAAATCGGAAATCGATAATCCAAGTGCAGGTCAAATGAGTGACTTTACTTCTTGGGGTGTCACACCAAATCTTGACTTCAAACCGGAAATCACTGCACCAGGTGGACAAATTTATTCAACGCTTAACAACAACCAATATGGTTTAATGAGCGGTACATCAATGGCGGCACCACATGTTGCAGGTGGAGCAGCACTTGTATTAGAGTATATGAAACAAAATGATTTATTTAAAGACTTAACAGGTGCCGAAAAAGTTGAACAGGCAAAAACACTTTTAATGAATACTGCCGTTCCACTTGTTGATCCAGATGTGAAAACATTCTATTCACCTCGCCGTGAAGGTGCTGGATTAATGAAACTTGATGCAGCGGTAACAACACCTGTCTATGTAACCGCAAAAGACACAAACGCACCGAAAGTAAATTTAAAAGAAATTACAAGCAACAAATTCGACTTTACATTAACATTAACGAACTTTAGTGATAAAGATGTAACGTATAAAGTAGATACTAAACCATTAACTGACTTAATCGGAAAAGACAAGGATGGCAGATTACTAAATGCAGAAGCAGCACAAGAAATTAAAGATGCAAAAGTATCGGTCGATTCTGAAGTAACTGTTCAAGCGGGTAAAACAAAAGACGTTACAGTAAGCATTGATCTTTCTGATGCTGATAAAGCGCTAACAGCATTAATGAAAAACGGCTACTTCGTTGAAGGATTCGTTACTTTCAAAGATGTGAAAGATGAAGCTCCAAGTCTTTCCGTTCCATACTTAGGCTTCAAAGGTGACTGGAACCAACCACCAGTTCTTGATGCGATGGTATATGATGATGAAGAATCATTCTATGGAGTATCAGAAATGGTTGATGAGAATGGCTATGATTTAGGATTTGATCCTGTAAAAGAAGAATTCTATAAAGATAAAATTGCCATCTCTCCAAATGGTGACGGAGAAAGTGATGCTATTACACCTGTATTATCATTCTTACGAAATAGTAAATCTGTGGAATACAGCATCCTAGACAAAGATAAAAAACAAATCCGTAAATTAAATGTTGATTATGATCAAAGGAAAAACTACTATGATGCATCAAGACCAGGATCCTATTATTCATACGATTCATTAAATGAATGGAATGGTAAAGCAAATAATAAAGTAGTACCAGATGGTAAATATTACTACCAAATTAAATCGCAAATCGATTACGCTGGGAAAGATCCACAAGTTGTACAAGTACCAGTAATCGTTGATACAAAAGCACCAATCATTAACAATTTGAAATACGATAAAGGAGTTTTATCTTTTAACGCAGCAGATGATGGAAGTGGAATAAGTTACTATGAAATCATTGCAAATGGTGAACTTTTAGGTTACCTTTCTGGTGATGCACAAGCAGTAGCTATTCCTGATCTTGAAAAGGCGTCGATTACTGTACGTGCCTTTGACTATGCAGGCAACTCTGCAACTGTTACGAACGAAGTAAATGATGGTACAATTCCGTATCTTGATCCAAGCACATCAGAACCAGAAGCATTAGGTGTTTATGGTGAAAAGGAAGTTCCTTTTAGCGGTAAAATTACAGCGAAATCTCCTATTGATAAACTAGAGGTTCGAATTAATACGCAAAAGGGAGCCCCATATCAAGTAGTCAAAACGCATTGGAATAAAGAAGATGCCACATACGACTTTGACGATACGATTACCTTTAAAGAAGACGGAGTACATGAAATTTTCGTTTTAGGTGTCGATCAAAAGGGAAATAAACTACAATTTGCTCGTAAAGTATTTGTAGATACGACTGCACCAACAATTGATGTAAAAGGATTACCTGCAAAAGGACAGGTGGATGTCAACACGAAAGAAGTGAAAGTAACAGCTACAATTGCTGACAACTTTGATGAAATCCGCTTTGTTATGAATGGTGACCTAGTAGAAAAACATGTATTAAACGAACCATATGAGCAAAGAAAGTATTCTAAAGAAGTACCATTAACTCTAAAGCTTGATGATAAGCCAGGGGAAAATATTTTTGAATTACAATTGACCGATTTAGCTGGTCACGTAACTACAAAAGTCATCAAAATCAACAAAGTAGTACCATTAGCACCAAAAGTGAATCCGGTATCTGATAAAGATACAAAAGTAACAGGAACAGCTTCTAAAAATGCCACTATTTTAGTGAAAAATGGCACGAAACTAGTAGGCGCAAACACAGTTGATAAAGATGGCAAATTTAGAGTTACCCTTAATGGAAAACAAAAGGCAGGATCCAAATTAACTGTCGTTGCTAAAGTAGGCGAATACGAAAGCAAAGCAACAACTGTCACAGTATTAGACAAAACAGCACCTGCAGCACCAAAAGTAAACACAGTATCTGACAAAGATACAAAAGTAACAGGAAAAGCAGAAGCAGGCTCAAAAGTCACTGTCAAAGCTGGCAAATCAACACTTGGTACGGCGACAGCAGACAAAGCCGGCAAATTCACTGTGAAAATTAAGAAACAAAAAGCCGGAACAAAACTATCTGTTACCGCAACAGATAAAGCAAAAAATGTAAGTAAAGCAACAACAGTAACTGTCGTTGACAAAACAGCTCCAAAAGCACCAACAGTCAACACAGTAACAAGCAGCACAACAAAAGTAACAGGAAAAGCGGAAGCTGGTTCAACGGTTACAATTAAGGCAGGCAAGAAGAAACTGGGTTCTGCCAAAGCGGATAAAAATGGCAAGTTCAGCGTGAAGATTAAAGCGCAAAAAGCCGGAACAAAACTATCCGTTACAGCAACTGACAAAGCGAAAAACGTCAGCAAAGCAAAAAATGTAACTGTCCAAACACCAACACCAACCGTAAATACGGTTAAATCAAGCTCGACGAAAGTAACAGGAAAAGCAAAAGCTGGTTCGACTGTTTATGTAAAAGCCGGAAGCAAAACACTCGGCCATGCCAAAGCAAACAAATCCGGCAAATACACAGTCAAAATCAAAAAACAAAAAGCCGGCAAAACGTTAACCGTTTATGCGGTAGAAAATGGCAAGAAGAGTGCATCTAAAAAGGTAGTTGTAAAAAAATAATAGAGAATTGTTCAAACATTGCAGGTCCCAATTTTCTTTGACACGAAGACAGAGAGTATCGAACTCTCTGTCTTTTTTTATCGGAAAAATGTTAGCCGATCAAGTTGTTAATACCAATCATAAAAAAGAGAGAACCACTCAAAAAAATACTCACCAATCAATCGATTAAGAAAGAACCGATCAAAAATAAGAATGAACCAATCAAAAACCATCGGATTTCATACAATTGCAATAAAGGATGTCATTTTATGATAATTTTTGTAAAACTCTACCGAAAGTTATTGACATAAATTTAAGAAAAAATTTAAAATCATAAAGGGGCAGGAAAAATATACTAGTACTATTTTACTGTTGTCGATATTTTGAGTGAATCATAGTTAATTTGTATTCATACTAACGATCTACCTAAGTAGAAAATTAATCTCAATTATTGGCAATACAAGATTTCAAAATCGGAGGGGAAAAAATGAGCGACTTACAAACAAAGCTCGGTGGAGGAATGAATATACTCCAAGATAGTTTACAACAAGGAAAACAGAAGCTACAGACGGCCCAAGAGATTAGCCAATTGAAAAAGCTTGTACAGGAAAACATGACCAAACGTGCAGAGTTAATCCTTCAATTAGGTGAGTCAGTGTATCGGCTGCATCGTGAGGGGGAGATCATTCAATCTGAATTCAGTGATATTACACAATCTATTGTCGCACTCGATAAAATGATCTTTAATGCCCAAAAAAGTATTGAATTACAGAGTAAGAAAAATCAAATTGCCCATAAATGCCAGTGTGGTGCTTCTATTAGTGAAAATGACAAATTCTGTGGTGTCTGTGGTACGAAGGTAGAGATTCAATCAGAAGTTGATTTGGGATCGACCATTGTATGCCAGTCATGTGAAGAGGAAATTCCTGAAACTTCATCTTTTTGCAAATGCTGTGGAATGAAAGTTGCCATCTAATCAACGGGGGGAAGAGATCTATGTATTGTAGTACATGTGGGCATTTAAATAATAAACATGATTTATACTGCTCAAATGATGGGACAAGGTTAAAGAAAACAGATATAAAAGTAAATTTTCGTGAGAATGGTGCTTTTTGCGCATCATGTGGAACGAAAACGAGTAAATCGGATTCATACTGTTCCTCTTGCGGACATGTTCTAGTAAGTGGTCAAGTCGCGGCCCGGAACGGTACGAATGAAGTTGTTTGGACAAAATCTGCTGATCTAACAAATATTCCTGCACAAAAGTGGTTTAAATTTAATTTTGACATAAAGCAGTCTCTGCTCTCTGCTGTTGCCGCTTTTGTAGTGGTCATTGTATTTGCGTTGATCTTAATGACAGGCTCGAAATCTATATTAAATAGCTTGATAACTGAGAGTATGGATGGCACAAATTTTACTGATATGTTATCGGAAATTGAAACAGAGACGGACACGAATATGCCTAAATTAGATTCGATTGTTGGATTTACAGATTATGTGATGGCCGAACACTTACAAATACCTAAGATTGCGGCAAGTGTAAAGGGTAGTGCTTTTGGAGACGAAGGCTATTTTAATGGCAGTGTGACCGTTGGAATCGGAATGCTCATTTATTTAATTGGTCCATTCATAGGATTATTTTTGGCAGGCATTTATGCCGGAAGAAAGATTCAAAATACCTCATTGATGAAACGATTCAATCAATCTATTGGAATCGGAATTTGTTATGCTATCATTCTTTCTATTTTTTCATTGTTCAGTGGATTTTCAAAGAAAATCAATATTCACGATCACGGATTTAATATTAGTTTTCACATGGGAGTAAACTATTCCATTTTTGGTGTTTTCGTGTCAACTCTATTTTTTGGAATCTTATTTAGCTTTTTAGGAATACTTTTTGCTATGAATTTTAGAAAAACGACAGGTAATCTTAAAGAAATTCCGCAATTTGGTCAAGCAATTCATCAAGGTTTTTCCGTATTCTATAGAGGTTTTGGCCTGTTTGCTATTGTTTCGATTATTGTGTTTTGGGTTATTGGCTCTAAATATAACTTCTTTGAATATCTTGAGCAAAATATTGATTTCTTTACTGTGAGTAAAATGAAGGTATTTTATTATTTAACATTTGGATTACAATTCGGGTTTTATATTTGGTCCTCGTTACATTTCGCACCATTCGGTTTCAATTATAATGTAGGTAATGAAAAGGGGAATCTTGCCTATCACATTTTCTCCGGATTTAAAGGCGAAGGTTCGGTAAGTGAAGGGATGTGGGTTTTAGAAAATTCATTTACTTCACATCATATCGATCTTTATTTAAAACTAGCGATAATTATTCCTATTGCTCTATTTTTATATGCTGGATACAAAATGGGGAAATCAAAAACATTTAGTTGGAAGTCAGTTATTCTTTTTTCCCTTATTTACTCATTATTCATGAGTATAACCGCTGGATTCACAAATTTGGAAATGGTCTTAAAATACAATGGTACGGATGTAATCAACAAGCCAACCTCTTTATTTTTTGGCTTTCATCCGTTTGGAATGTTTATTCGAAGTTTCATCTTTTCATTCATCGTATCTTATGCCGGCTCCTTTATAAATAAGATCGTGAAGAAAGCATAGGAGGGAAATGAATATGACTTTTTGTAAGAATTGTGGAAGCAAGCTTCAGCAGGGACAAACATTTTGTAATCAATGTGGTGAAAAAAACGGGGAAGAGGTACCATTGCAACCATCCTCAACAAGGGTGAAAAGCTCCTATCACTTTCCGAAAAAAGCATGGTATTATATTATTCCTATATTTGCTCTCGTCATTATTGTAATAGGAGCCTATCTTTTTTTATCAGAGCAATATAAACCGAATAAGGTTATTGATAAATTTGAAACTGCTGTAAAAAAGAAAGATACGAAAGATTTAACAAAGCTCATGAATGATGGCCAAACAGAAATTCTCGTAAAAGCAGATGATGTTGAGGGGTATATCTCTTATTTGACAAAGGAAAATGAATTCTCGGACTTAGTAAAACAGCTCCAAAAACAAAGCAGTCAGATTAAAGGTGATCAAAAGTTATACCCAATAAAGGATCAATACGGGAATGAATTATTTATTTTACAAAAGAAAGCTAAGAAAAAATGGGGCATTTTTGACCAATATGTTATAAAATTTATCCCTATCGATGTTAAGGTCTCCTCAAATTTCCCAAATACGAAGGTATCTATAAAAGGGAAAAAAGCAAAAACAATACAGTCGGAAGATGATGTGGTAGATCTCGGCAAAACGTTCCCTGGTACATTCCAAATTGAAGCTGAAAGCGTTGGTAAATATTCTACTTTTAAAGCAAAAGAAAAAGTAGACTTTTCAGAGGCAAGCGACAATGTGTTGGAGCATCAAATAAATTTCGAAGGTGACTACATAAGTGTCTATTCAAATTACAGTGATGCCGAAATCTTTATTAATGACAAAGATATCGGAATGTCTGTAGGTGATTCAGAAGAAATTGGTCCAATCGCAACAGATGGTTCTGTCAAAATTTATGCCAAACGAAATTTCCCGACAGGTTCTAAAAAATCCCAAATTATTACCGTTACAAGTAATGACGATATCAACTTAACCTTTGATGAATCACCAACGGAAAAGGTAGAGGATCCACAAACAGCTTTAACGGACTTTATGAGATCATACTTATCGGATAGTGTGTCAGCCATTAATTCCAATGACTTTTCCTATGTATCTGATAAACTTGACCCAGATGGTCCAGCATACAAGGAATCTAAAGATTACGCAAAATATTTATACGAAAAAGGAATAACAGAAGAAAGCCTAAATGTGGAAGTAACCGACTACAAAATATTGGATGCAACTACGTTTGAAGTATCTACCTATGAAGAATATAATATCTATTCTCCTAAGAAGGATGAGGATAAATTTCGAGCGTATAAATCGATTTATAAGATTAAAGTAGATGCCGATTGGAATTTTAAGGTGAATAAGCTTGTTAAGACGACGGAAATAAAGTAACAAAAATGTGCCCTTGGATCATGTTGTCCAAGGGTACTTTAGTCTTAATAATATGGTTTTGTTTAATTGTAAACTATCGGATTATATCCCATAAATAACTTATGGAAAAGTTTGGGGAATTCACCATGCTAAACCTCGAAATGGGATAGGCGGAGAATTTCCGGCTAATGTATCTAATGGAGGATTAAGAAGCAGAAATAAGCGGAATTTTTCCGATTAACTGCTCTAAATAAGCCGAAATCCAAAGATTTGAATAAAATAAGCGGAAAAATTCCCTCTATTTTGAGGGAAATATGGGTATTTCCCAAATTAAGCGGAATTTTTCCGTTTATTTTTCAAACATAGTGAAACCAACATGCAGTTTAACACCGCTATAATCAAGTCTGTTAATCGGATTCATTTGCATCCAATTATCGGGAAGAGAATATCTATTCGCAAGTTGATATTACTTATCAAGATTTTTTGTTTCTAAGTTTTTAAAAATTTTACGGGCATATTGTTTACTTTTACCTAATTCTTAGAAAATAGCGTATTCTTTGTCCTAAAAAAAAGCAGAGATCCAATCATTCAAAAGGCTCTCTGTTTTCCGTTATCGTATAAAAATTTCCTCTTACTTTACCTTCACTGTTTTGGAACCACTCTTATTCCCGGCTTTATTCTTTGCATAAACAACTAATTTCGAACCTTTTTTTTGCTTTGATATTTTCGCTTTAAAGGTACCTTTTTTTCCTACGGTCGCTTTTCCGACTAGCTTCGATCCTTTATACACATAAATAGTCGAAGCTTTTTCCCCTTTACCTTCTACGTAGGTTACTGTTGCTTTCTTAATTGTTGGTGTTTTTGGAGGAGTTTTATCTAGAACAGTAATGGATACTTTCTTTGTGCCATATTTGTTTTTGGCACTGACTTCAATTTTTGTTCCAGCCTTTTGCTTCGGAATATTAATGGAAAAGGCCCCCACTGAATTTGCCTTCTTCTTATAGGTTTTTCCTGAAGCTTTTACAATAACTTCTTGATTTTTAGCTGTTTTTCCCTTTATAACAGTTGATTTATCACTTACTTTATCGACTGTTAACGGAGCGAGCACCACGGGTGAAGTAATTTTTAAAGTGTATTTCCCTGTATTGTCATCCCAGTCATACTTATTATAAACCTTAAAGAAATAAGTTCCTTTTTTTAATTCAATTGTTTTAGAATATTTTGCAGGGTTTTTTGAGCTTCCTTCTACATAATCGCTTAATAGCTCATCATTTTGACTATTAATCAGTTGGAAAAAAGTAGTCTCATCAACATAAGAAACACTATTAAAAGTAACCTTTCCTGACTTTGGAAGGGTAAATTTATAATAATCAATAGTATCGTTCCAAGATAAGAAGCCTGTTACTGTTTGAGAAAATGGAAGAGCTTGTGCCTCAATCGTTCCATTGTTTGATTCTTTTTCATTATTATTTGCTGGGGTAAAGGAAGTTTTTAAAATATATTTCCCTGTATTGTCATCCCAATCATACTTATTGTACACTTCTAGATAATAGTCACCTGGCTCTAAATCCACCCAGTTATAGTATTTTGCAGGGTTTTTTGAACTACCTTCCGTATAATGGTCAAAAACTGTCTCATTATTATTATCAAGTAATTTAATATAAGTGTTTGAGTCGATATAGGTATTCAAGTCGATATGAAATCGTCCAGCCTTCGGAAGTGTTACTTTATAGAAATCAACCTCATCATTCCAGGATAAAAAGCCTGTTACAGCTTGATTGAATTTTAACGGTTGTGCGTTTACTGTTCCATTGTTTTGTTCGACTTCATTATTATTTGCAGCAGTAAAAGTGGCTTTTAAAGTGTAATTCCCGATATTCTCGTCCCAGTCATATTTATTGTAAATTTCTACAAAATATTTCCCTGGTTCTAAATCCACCCAATTCGTATATTTAGCAGGACTTTCTGAACTACCTGAAGTATAATCATCGAATACGACATCATTTTCATCATCTAATAGTCGAATGTAAGTGTCGGAATCTACATAAGAGGTAACATTTAGAAAGAATCTGCCTGCCTTGTTTAATTCAACAGTATATGTATTGCTGGTGATGTTTTTCGTAAGAACACCTTTTACATTTGTATTTAAAGGTAAATTAAATTCTGCAGCAGCTGCTTTCTTTGCAAATAGATGAACTCCGCTTAATAGAAGAGCCAGAATGACAACTATTTTTGCATTAAGACTTATTGCTTTCATCATACGATTCATAAATAATCCCCCAATTATAATTTTTTTAAAATACAGAAGTTTCCAATTTTATGAAAATGCCATCCCTCCTTGATGAAAAAGTGCCATACTAGTAACTCTTAGATTCCAATCTATAGGTGAAATACCGTTAGCATCCTGAAATCGAAAGAGTTTGCCTTTTCCATTTTTGGAAGTTTCATAAGATAAAAGTTACATGAAACAATGTAATTATAAAGAACTATATCGAATCTGTAAAGAAAATTTTACCATTTTATTACGTGGACTAGAAAACATAAAGATTATGCATATCATTAAATTAATTGTATTCGGAAATAGTGTGATAAGAGGGCTAGATAATGGGATTGAAATCAATCAATATACTAAATCGAAGGACGGATGGTCCATATGGAAGGGATCAAGCAAGAAAATACATATTTTAACGGTTATATTTTTTCCTGCATTTTAATAATATTCGTCAAAAAAAAAGGAAAATATTTATAAAATGTCGAATAACTAAATAGGTAAATAGTTTTAGAGAATTCCCAAAATGTAATAAACCTAAATAGTAGACTTTTGGTTTTACCTTCAGTAAATCAATCGATTTAAAGGTATAGTGAAATATTAAATGCATGAAAATAATCCGTAAAGAACTTTCTTTCTTATACTAAAGTCCTGATTATACAAAAAGAACTATATGTTAAAATAAAGGGAGGAAAATAATGAATAAACAAAATCCAATTAAATTACACGGAAATTGGATAGAAGGGTTTGCTTTTGATTATCATATAATTTACAGCGAATACTTAGGAGTAGACGAATGGGGCCGTGAGCTGTTCGATACAAAAAGAACCGAAATTGGTCAGCTACTTTATGAATTAAAGTATAAAAAAGACAAACTTAAGGCTGAAAGTATTGTCCAGTTAATAGGGCCTTTTCTTAATCTTTGGGGTATCTCTAACAAAATTGATTACATTATACCTGTTCCACCTTCAATAGAAAGAAGATTTCAACCAGTTTTCGAATTAAGTCAAAAAATAGGCGAGCATTTAAAAAAACAGGTCTTGTTTGATGTTATTAAAAAGAATAATCCTACACAATCCAAAAATTTGGTGACAGATAATAAAAATGAAATTACAGGATCAATTGTTAGAACAAAGCGTTTTCTAAGAAAAGTAAATTTATTAATTATTGATGATTTATATCAATCGGGAAAAACTTTAAATGAAACAGCGAAAGAATTGAAGAATGATCAAAACGTAAATAACATATATGTATTAACAATGACCAAAACAAGAAGGTGAAAAAATGAATGTTTTTATAGCGGGACCTAGGGCTATTTCTAGATTAAATAAGGATGTAATGGAAAGACTAAACAATATTATTAAAAATAATTTCACGGTTCTAGTTGGAGATGCGAACGGAGTTGACAAACAAATTCAGGAATTTTGCCATTCATTAAACTACAATAAGGTAAGAGTATTCGCATCAAACGGAAAAGCTAGAAATAATATTGGAGAATGGGAAGTTTATAAAGTAGATGTAGATAGAAACGTGAAGGGTTTCGATTTTTACGCTGCAAAGGATTTGGAAATGGCTAAAAAGGCAGATTACGGATTTATGATATGGAATGGTAAAAGTAAGGGTACGCTAAATAATATTCATAATCTTGTTAATTTAAATAAAAAGGTATTAGTTTACTTTACTCCAGATAAACAATTTTATACGATTCGTTCTTTGAATGATGTAAATAAATTGGGGAACAAGTCTAATAAGAATAGTGACATTGATAATGGTATAAAAAAAAATGAACAAATGTCATTGTTCAAGTAGTTAACTGGAGATTAAAAGGATACCGCCAGCGGGATAATTGATTAACTCATTTCGTGAAGAGTTAAACTTCGGTAACTATAAATACGCAATCACTGACAAACAAATATCATCCGAGAATATTAATCAAAAAGATGAAAGAACCGATCAAACTCCAAGCACAAGGACAAAACAAAGACCAAATCAATATACGATTTGGTCTTTGTCTAGTCTTCTTAATAATAGCTCAATTTTATAACTACTTTCCCTTTTTTATCAATGAATCCCGCCTTTCCATTTTTCTTCACGTAAGCGAGCCCTTCTTTGAAAGCTCCGACTTGATCATATTTAGGAGTTACGACAACTTGCACTTTGTCATTGATAAATCCGTATTGTCCTTTATAGGAAATAAAGGTTATATAATTTTCGGACTTGTAAAACATGCCGATATCTTCATATTTTGGCTTAACGATCACTTTTCCCGATGAAGTGGCGATCCCATATTTAGATCCTTTCATGATGCGGATCAACCCTTTATGTTGAAATGGATCGATACGGTCATATATCGGTTTAATGATGACTTTACCTTTGCTATTTAGAGCACCTTCTTTGTTATTTTTCTTAAAAATAACAAAATTACCTGTAAACTCACCGTCTCCGTAGGTTGCAGCTCTTAAATATTCATAAGTTGGTTTTACAATTATCGCGCCTTTTGTATTAATCAAACCGTATTTCTTATTTTTACTAATAATCGCTAAACCGTTTTTGTTAAATAAACTAATTGAGTCATAATTGAAATCGAGAATGACTTTCCCTTTTTTATTTATCACTCCATATTTTCCGTTTTTCATAACAACTGCGGCATCTTGCCAAAATTCATAAAGTGAACTTCCATCGGAATCGTAAGCTTCCTCGTATTGTGGTTTAACAATCACTTTTCCGTTTGTATTGATATAGCCTAGCTTTCCTTCGACTATAACTGGAGCAAGCCCTCTTCTAAATACACTGACGGAATCATAGAGCGGTTCGGTAATAATTTTCCCTTTCGCACTAATGAACCCGTACTTATCTTTTATCATTGTTTGGGCAAACCCATTAAATAACGTGGAAATACGGTCATATTTTGGGGTAACGATGATTTTTCCACATGTGTTAATTATTCCGTATTTGCCATCTTTCTTTATTTTGAATGTCCCATTTCCAAAATGGCTGATAGATTGATAAACTGGTTTTACGATAACTTTTCCTTGCTTATTCAGTAACCCATGCTTTTTATTTTGCGAAAAAGTAAACACTCCGCCAGTATTATCGTTGATTTTATCATAGGTTTGCTTGAGTATAACTTTCCCATTTTTATCGATGATTCCATACTTTCCTTTGTATTTAAAGTAGGCAACACCGTTTTTGAATCTGTCAATTTCCTCATACTTCGGTTTTACAATCGTTTTTCCGTTAGTATTGATTAATCCATACTTATTGTTCTTTATCACTATGATCGGATTATTTAAACCGACCTCGGTAAAATCATACTGTGGGGTAACAATGACTTTCCCTTTTTGATTAATGAACCCGTATTTCTTGTTCTTTTTTACACGTATTAAATTTGCACGTTCGGATTGATCGATTTCTTCATATAGCGGTTTAATGGCAACTTTCCCTTTTTTATCTAACATTCCATATTTCCCATTTTGCATAAAACTGACTAACCCATTTTTGAATTCAGTGCTTAGAACTTTCTTACTGCTTGCAGCAAATGAATCAGATTGCGAAGTACCCACTAGCAAGCCAAACAGAATAACACCAATGAACCAAATCTTTAAGCTTTTTTTCATAAGCTCCTCCTCTTTTAGAGTTTGTTATACGTTTATTTTAGCGCAAAACTACAGTTTAGTTTATGAAATTAGGAATAAAAAAGATATAGGATTTTTCTACAAATTACTACCTATTTTTTAATTCCAACACTCGAATTTTGTCGAAGGGTGTTAATCTAAAAGGTCAATATAGTATGATAAAATAAAGTTGCAACTGAATATTGTGAGGGTGGTTGGTTGTCACTTCTTCCGTTAAAGGAAGGAGGTGATGATCATGGAAACATTTCTTGAATTGATTCGTGAAATTTCGAAGGGGATTGTGCGAGAAATTGCAGCACATGTCTTTCGAAAAAATGTACTAGATAACAAGAAAACCACCCAACGTGTACTGCACCCCAAAAATTAGAGTGAAAATCTAACTTTTGGGGTGTTTATTTATGGCTAACTATAGTGAGATAGAATAGGACAGTGGACGGGATCAATAGTCCCGCTATCCTATTACTCTATCACTTTCATCGGCCGCATCATATCATAATCTTCATGCTCCAAAATATGACAATGCCAAACATAATCACCTGTGAAATTTTCAAACCGCATAATGATGCTTGTGACCATCCCGGGATCGGCCCTCACTGTGTCTTTCCATCCCTTTTCATTGTCATTAGGCTCTATCGCTGGTCCTGTATATTGAATATAGCCGTCTTCTAGGAAGCGATCCAAATTGAATGGTCTTCGATGTAAAATTTTAAACTGGACAAGGTGGACATGGATTGGATGGGCGAATGGGGTTGTATTGATAAATTTCCAAATCTCAACACTATTTAGCGAAGGTGTTTCGGTTACTGGATCATCCCACATGCGATGGTCGAGCAATAGCATTGGTCGGTTATATTGATCGATTGTTGCCCCCACTGTCAACAATCTCGTTTTTGTGGCCATTTCCTCCGTTAACGGTTCATCAGTACAAAGTGATGACGGAATTTTGCTCATATCTTTTTCCGAAAGTGGTAAGACCACCCGAAATTGCATGATGAAGCCAAGATCTCCTTCGTCATTCGAATTTTTAAGGATCAATGATTGCCCATTTAATGTTGAAAAATCAACGATAATATCCGCTCGTTCTGCCGGTTCTAAAGCGAGTGAGTTTAGTTTAACGGGTTCCGGCAAAAGCCCTCCATCTGTGCCGATTTGATAAAAAGGATGGTCATTTTCAAACTTTAATGTATAGCCGTTCGTATTCGATGCATTTACCAATCGAAAACGATATTTGCGCGGCTCTAGTTTTAAAAAAGGCCAAACCTTCCCATTGACAACAATCGTATTGCCGATAAATGCTGGCACAACCGAAGGATTTACCTCTGCAGGTGGATTAGTATTTTCGGGATAAAATAAAGAACCGTCTGGATTAAATGATTTATCCTGGATCATTAAAGGAATCTCATATTCGCTGCTTGGAAGTTGCAGCTCCTCTTCTAAAGGATCTCGAATGAGGTAAAAACCAGCAAGACCGGAATAGACATTTAATCTAGTAACCCCGAGGGCGTGATCATGGTACCAGAGAGTGGCCCCCATTTGATGATTGGTATATTCATACACCTTTTGTTTAAAGGTTTCCCCTCTAATTTTAAAATTCCGCGTAAACCAAGCATCGGGATGTCCATCACTATCAGATGCGACGTGAGCCCCATGAACATGAACGACTGTTCGAACATCTGGAGAATGAGAAGTCCCATGAAGTGTACGATCGATTGGTAATAGATGTTGACTCGGTAGACGATTCATCCATTTTACTTTAATGGTTTCATCCTTTTTCACATGAAAAGTGGGACCGGGGTACATCCCGTTATATCCCCAAATCGTTGTAGCTGGAAAGTATTTATGAAATTGATGCTTAGCTTCCTTCATTTCAATTGCATAATAAGGATCGTTTTCGTTAACCATTCGATTTGGTTTTGCGATAGCGGGAATCGGTAGTTCATCAACAAATTTCGGAATCGTTTCCGGATTAGAAGGATCAACCCTCGTTTTTTCTGAAGTAGAATGTTGCAAAGAAAACACTTCCTTTTTTTAAACAGTTTATGTAGGTCATTTGTTTATGAATGGGGCAAACGCGGAGATAGCGACTCTTTTGATTAGAATGTATGTTCTCATTTTATTATAATATTTGTATGCATTATTATTTTTTTAAAAGGTTGTGGTAAAATAATGTCAAACTTTCTTGTCCTAGAAGAAACAGAGGAGTATAGTCATCTATCTTAATCAAACGAAACAAGACAACGAGGAACGTTCCCGTTTAAAACTCCAATTATTATTAGACGTTCTGGAAAAAGGACATTATCCGCATAAAGAAAACCACACAACGATCTCAGCATTATTTTATTTCATTGACTATTTATTGAAGATTCCAGAAGCCTTGACGAAAAAACTAAGGGATGAAATTATACCTATGATCACAAAGGAGGCAAAATACATGATCCATTCCGAAAAAGTGCCATCACCAACACTTGCAGAAGTTTTTGAGCTCTATAGGAATGAAGGAATAGAAAAGGGCTTAGAAAAAGGCTTAGAAAAAGGCCGTTTAGAAGAACGTAGAAATTTAGCCTGTGAGCTCATTCGTGAAAACTTTTCAAATGAAAAAATAGCAAGGATGACTAAGTTAAGTATAGAAGATGTGATTGAACTTAGAAGGAAATTATAAATCTTGTCGTCTCCACCCTTTTTGAGTCATTCCCAAGCATTTTAAATGTTTGGGAATGACTTTTTTTATCTTTTTTGAGGCATAACTGTGATTGATGGGAATTCCCTGAGTCACAAAACGAAAAACGTGGAAAAGAAAATGCTGCTATGATCCACAAACCCGAGAGTATGAGTCACAAACTAAAATCTATGAGTAACAAACTGATTTCCATGCGCCACAAAACAAAAACCGGTGAAAAAAATCTGCTGCTATGATCCACAAACCCGAAAGTATGAGTCACAAACTAAAATCTATGAGTCACAAATCGATTTCCATGCGCCACAAACCAAAAACCAGCGAAAAAAATCCGACGCTATGATCCACAAACCGTTTTTATAATGCATAAATCTTTTGTAATGGTCAAATCTAAATTAAAACGGAAAGAGGAGGCGAAAGTTTATGATTGTACCCTTGATTCGAGTAGGATTCATTTTGTCTTGGCTAACTGTTTTTTTTATACCTAAAAAAACTGTTAAAAGATACCTTCCAACTTCTACAATGTCAGCATTATTAGTCTTGACCCTTGTGTTTATTGGAACTCCTTTTAATTTTTGGAAAGTAAAAGGTGGTCCAGAAACGAGGATTAAAAACATATTAAGTGTTATTCTAGGTCCTTTTGCGGTAGGAACATTGTGGATTTTCCATTTAACTTTCCGGAAGTTTTGGTTATTTATGTTGACCAATTTGGTTCAAAATCTAATTTATGCATTTCCAATACTAACCTTTTTTGAAAAAATAAATTTTATCAAATATGTTAAATTCACACGAATCCATCATTTGATTGCCTCAATGTCATTTGCCCTAATCCTATACGGTTTTCAATCGTATCTTGAAAAGCCTGTTTCAACAGTTTTACGATTATCGGATAAAAGAGCTCTCTAAGATTATACTCATGACTCCTTCGTTCAAACTTTTCACTAAAAAAGACAGAGAGTGAAAAAACTCTCTGTCTTAGTCTATTCCGCTTTTTTGAAACTATAATCTATAATGATGAATGGTTTGGTTTAAATCTTCGCTTAGTTTGTTCAGCTTTTCTGCAAGTGTAGTTGTAGTTTGAAGTGCGTTCATTTGTTCATCTACAGATGCGGTGATTTCTTCAGCTGATGCTGCAGCTTGTTCAGACACGGCTGAAATGTTTTGAATGGCCGCATTGATTTGCTCACTTTGTGTTGTGATGTTTTCAATTTCTGTGCTCAAGCTTTCAATTGCTTGAACAGATTTTGTAACAGTTGAATGAATATTGTTAAATTCTGTTTCTGTTTTTCCCACTACCTCATTTAATTGCTGAGAATGTTGTATCGTATTAGTCATCGCTATTACTGTTGCTTCAGTATCTTTTTCAATTTCAGTAATCATATTTTGAATATGGGCAGTGGCTTGTTGCGAGCTTTCAGCAAGTTTCCTCACTTCTTGTGCGACAACAGCGAATCCTTTCCCGTGTTCACCCGCACGAGCTGCTTCGATACTTGCGTTTAATGCTAGTAAATTCGTTTGGTCAGAAATCCCATTGATTGTTTTCGTAATGCTTGAGATATTTTGGATTTTATTAAATAGATTCGTAATACCTATACTAATATCATCGGCAGATTTTAATGAATTATCATTTGATTTTTTTAACTGTTCGACCATTTTCATCCCATTCGTTGCTGCTTTTTCGGACGAAACTGTGATATCTTTTATCACGCTATGGTGTTCATTTACTTTTTCGATAGAGGTTGACAATAATTCAATGCTTCTACTTGTTTCTTCTGTGTCGGAAGCTTGTGCGACCATTCCTTGGGTAATTTCAGTAAGGGCACTGTTTACTTCTTCACCGCTGGCAGTCGTTTCCTCTGATACAGCTGATAAATTTGAAGCTGAGTCTACCAAATTCGTGCTCATATCTTGTAAATGATGAAGCATCGTTTTCAATTCGCGAACCATTTTATTAAATGAGGTACTAAGTTGTCCAAGCTCATCCGCTGATTCTGGAAGCTTTGCAACATTTAAATTCCCGTTAGCGATTTCCATAGAAACATCCGTAATCGTTCCTAGTATCTTGAATTTCTTTTTCACTACAAAATAGAAAACGAGCAGACAAATGATCGTGATAGATGCACAAATAATGATGGTCATCCATTTTAAAGATTCCAGGCCTTGATAAAATTCGTCTGTGTATGCTCCGATTCCAATATTCCAATCCCATGGCTCGAAGTAGTTCATATAAGATATTTTTTCCCGTGGTTTCTCATCGCCTTTATTTTTCCAGTTGTAAGTGTAGAAATGGTTATTTGCCTTTGCTGCTTTTATTAAGTTGTTTCGAACATTAACAGCATCTGCTGAATTGTCATTTGTTCCAATTGGTGTAATTGGATTCAACGTTACTTCTCGGTTTGAATTAATGGCGAAAACATATCCATTCTTTTTGTACAAAAAGGGAGATTTCGTATAGTCGTAGATAACTTTTTCATTGTCAACCTTCTGACCATTCAGAATTTCACGAGCTTTTTCTTGAGCTTCATTCAATGTAATTTGTCCACTAGTCACTTCTTGATTTAATGTTTCTAGAGTCGATAAGGCAGTTTGGACGAGATGCTGCAAGTCCAATTTTCCACTTTCTATTAGTTCTTTTTTCGCAAATTGATAATTGAAAACCCCGATTGTTATACTGATGATGAATGTCATCACTAATATTCCCGCTATTAGTTTAGTAGACATTCGATTAAAACTATTCATACGTTTCACTTTGAAATTTCCTCCAGAATATGTAAATTTATTATTCGTTTGTTGCAAGAATTCCTATTAAAATATATTTAAGGTAGCCGCTTACATCTGATTGTCGATTTTTGATTAAAGAAATCATATGAATTATTTTAATTACTTCTCTTCTTTGGACTTTTGTCATAATAATTTCTATGATTTCATCCTTGGTTAAAAATATCGTTTCATTTTCAAAATTAATAGTTAATCGCTGAATGGATTGAAGATTTTGGTAAAATATATTTTTTATTTGGTTTCGACTGAGTCGTATGTCACCATAATCGAATACATGTTTTTTACTCATTTTAAAATCATACAACATTGCTATTTTTAGCTCCTTCCATATTTTTTTGACAATAAAAAAAGACTTTCATCCTAGTCTAATATCCGGATTTCTTGGTGTGCTAGAACTATTGGCCTATTTATATTCTATTTTTCAAGCTGTTCGCAGATATTGGTCTAATATGCGTTATTGCTATGTTTTCACAACAATAGTAATTAACGTGATTTATTTTAACATACTATTTTCGCTAATTTAATAGTACTATTTCTATTCGAAATTATATGAATTATTAACAAATAATAATTTCATTTTGTGGGATAGGAAAGTGGACGTTTCCCGTCTTCGGTAATTTTGTGACTGTCAAATAATCGGTTGTTATAGCATTTTTGAAATTGGTTGAGGTAAATTTGTAGCGTGTATTCTGAAATAGGTAATGTGAACTATGCTGCGGAAGCGAAAAAGAACCTCGGCCTACTCACCTAGTAGTCTCGGCCTACCCCGTATAAAAATAGCCGAACCATATGAACAGCGAGGTTTTCCGGGGTATCTTTCCCTTGAAATAAGTGGGTAATGGTCAGTCGTTCGATGGCTCCGACGAGGATTTCCGAAAAAAGGCTTGTGTCCAGATTCGGAAGGAAGTAGCCATTTTGCACTTCTGAATCAAGATTCATCTTAATCTGCCAAGCTAATTGACGTTTAATTTCTTCGGATTCCGGTGCCATGAAGAAGCCAATCCGTGTTAAATCGGGATTTTCATTAAAGAATGTAAGGATGTTCGCTAATCCTGCGGAAATTTTATCCGGGACATTTTCACTGACAATATCCGAATCGAGCTTACTCGATTTAGTAAGCGTGAATATCCGGTCACGGAAGGAGTCGACTAATTCTTGGAAAATTGCTTCCTTGTTTTGAAAGTATAAATAGAAGGTAGGCTGTGTGACATTTGCCTCTTTCACGATATTGCTTATTTTCGTTTTATAAAATCCATGATTTGCAAATTCCTTTGCAGCAATCGTTAGCAAAAGTGCACGACTTTCTTCTCCGCTTGCTCCTTTTTTTCTACCACGCTGTCCCATATATAACACTCCCAACTTTGCTAACTTCTTTTATAGTACTAAGGGAGAATTCGACAGGTCAATAGGGAAATGTCGAAATATAGTGAATTTTTGTCGAAAACTTTTCCGCTGGCAAAAATAGATTTAGATTGAAAAATAATACATCCGGAAATATTATAGATTTGGAGAAGCTTTTACAAAAAACAATACAAGGGGGCAATTATGTGAAGGTAAAAAAGTTAAGCAAATTGACGGCATTGGTTCTAATTTTCTCATTAATCGTGGGATTCATTATGCCGCAAAGCTATCGTGCCGAAACAAAATCAGGCGCATCCATTGAGGAGGCAATCCCACTTAAAGCTGTTGGTAGTATTAATAGTACTTTTAATGAGCCAGGTGTTCATTGGTATCAAATCTCACCAGCGGACGTAAACAAATTTTCGCATATGCATCTAGCAGTAGATAGCGACCAAATGGTCTATGTAACGGTGTACGCGAATAAAGAAAACGCGAAAAAAGATATTACCTATGACCAATATCGGACAAGTACTTACACAGAACCCGATACATCGGCTGCGGTCGTTCATTTCCCATATGCATGGACAGGTCCATACTACATTAAAGTTGAGTATTATGGATACGACGAAGATATGGAAGAAATGATGATCGACGAGGAAGTACCACCAGGAGAAAATGAGTTTATTCCTGCAGACTACACGCTATCCACTAAAGGGGAAAAACTAAAGCCAAACGCAGATACTTCATCAGGATCTGATTGCCCAGTGGAAATTGGTGCGAAAGGGCAAAAAGGCGGAGCAGAACTGCTAAAGTCTATTCGTCAATTCCGTGATGGAATCCTATCTAAATCAGAAGAAGGTAAGAAACTATCTTCTTTATATTATAAATCCGCACCATTTTTAGCGGTAAAATTAGTAGTTAATAAAAGTGCTAGAGAAGAAGTTTATAAAAATTTAGAAGTGTTAAAACCACTTATTACTGATTTAAATAAAGGAAATAACTCACATGTCATTAGTGAGAAGGAAGAAACTGCAATTAACGTATTGTACGATCTATCAGTAGGCGCTGTTCCGGCAAAATTAAAAGCAGAAATGGAAAGCATTGCAAGTAAGGTTAACATTAAAAATCTTAAAGGAAAAGAAGTTGCAGATGTAATCGCTAAAGTAGGAATCAAACTACCTACACAAACCGCAAATAAATACATCGTTAAACTTAAATCAGGCAAGAAATTGAGCTCAGTAAAAGCAAAAGCTCGCTCTTTATCTGCTTTATCTGTAAAGAATAATGATTCATTATTTGATAATATGTTTGTCGTGGAATTAGATGAAGATCATTTTTCAGGCATGTCGGCTCAATCCAAAAACAAAGCAATGAAAGCAACTGTTTCGCAAATTGAGAAGCTTCCAGACGTTGAATATGTCGAAAAAGTCCAAACTTATAAAGCATTATCAACGGACATCCAATCCGGAAATCAGTGGTCTTTAACGAATACTGGTAAAAATGATAATGTGGGCGAAGGTAAAGCCGGGGCAGACATTGGGAATAAGAAACTGCAAGCTTTACTTAAAGATAGAAAAGATTTAAAAGATACATTAGTAGCCGTCGTTGATACAGGTGTTGATAACACACTTGCTGATCTTAAAGACCAAGTTCTTTTGGACAAAGGAAAGAACTATATCGATACTAATGAAAAACCCTTGGATGATAACGGTCATGGAACCCACGTATCCGGCATCATTGCCGCAAAGGCCAATAATGGCTATTCGATGGAAGGAATTAACCAGCATGCAAAAATTCTTCCTGTAAAAGTTCTTGATGCATCAGGTTCAGGGGATACTGAGCAAATTGCCCACGGAATTAAATACGCAGCAGACAAAGGGGCAAAGGTTATCAACCTAAGCTTAGGCGGAAGCTATAGCCGTACATTAGAATACGCACTGAAATATGCAGCAGACAAAAATGCTGTTATTGTGGCAGCAAGCGGAAATGATGGACAATATGGGATTTCTTATCCAGCAGCATCTAAATATGCAATCTCTGTTGGCGCAACAAATAGCTGGGACATCGTCGCTGATTATTCGAATTACGGGGTTGGCTTAGATCTTGTTGCACCTGGAAGCAATATTCCAAGCCTTCTTCCAGACGGAAATGTCACGTATTTGAGTGGAACATCGATGGCAGCACCACATGTAACAGCTGTAGCAGGATTACTTTTATCAAAAAATCCGAAATTAAAACCAAACGATGTACGAACAATGCTTCACGAAACATCGAAACATGTAGAATTCGTAGAGACGGATAACAAGGGCAGTGAAGGCGGCTCACTGATTGATCTAATCGGTGGAGGCGGCGGTGGAATAGATATTGACCCAGATGAGGTAACACTTCCACAAGGCGCCGAATTAGTCTCCGGATACGGACGTTTAAACGCCTACAGCATCTTTAGTAAACTTGATTTAAATGTGAAACTGAATGGGATTTATGACAATCAAAATAAAGTCACAGGTACGACAGTTAAAGGTGCAAAAGTCGAAGTTAAAAAAGGATCAAAAGTCATTGGCAAAGCAACTGCAGCAACCAATGGCACATTCAGTGCAAAAATTCCGGTTCAAAAGAACAAGCAACAGCTTTCAATCGTTGTTACAAGTGGAAAAGCACAAACGACATTTAAAACGTTTGTGAAAAAAGGCAGCGCACCGAAAGCACCAAAAGTTAACACCATTAGCAATAAATCAACGTATGTGACTGGTACAGCCCAAGCGGGAGTGAAAGTAATCGTTAAAAACACTTCCAAAAAAGTGGTTGCTCAAGGCACAGCTGACAGCAAAGGAAAATTCAAACTCAAATTAAAGAAAAAACAAAAAGCAGGTACTAAACTATATGTAACAAGCCAAGACCTAGCAAACCGAGTAAGTAAATCAGTTACAGTTATTGTAAAAGACAAAATTCCACCTGCTGCACCAAAAGTAAATAAAGTCACAACAAAGTCAACGAAAGTAACCGGAAAAGCTGAAGCAGGCTCAACAGTTACCTTGAAATACAAAGGCAAAACAATCGGCAAAGCCAAAGCAAGCAAAAAAGGCAACTTTACAATCAAAATCAAAAAGAAACCAGCCGGCGCAACACTTTATGTAAATGCTAAAGACAAAGCTGGAAACATAAGCAAAACTGTAAAAGTTAAAGTGAAAAAAGCATAAACAAACGGGGCAGTGGATTAGATCCACTGCCTTAAATCTTAATAATTTTGTAAAATTCAACAAATTGGATATGAAATACTGGAGGGATGTAGGTTAGCAGATATACCTCAGTCAAGAATTGATCAAAATTTCTAGAAAGGGAGTGTAATTGTTGTTATGTTAATTCTAGAAGAAAGGATTACGTATACTGATCATGATCGACTGTTCAAGGAATTAGTTCAGACATTTTTCCAAGAATTTATGGAAGCATTTTTTCCTCAGGAGTATACTGCTATTGATTTCAATTCTGTGAAGTTTCTCTCGCAGGAGGTTTTTACAGATTTCCCGAACGAGAAAGCCCACTCCTTTAGGGGTGGGATGAGAGAGAGGTCAGATTCGAAGTGCCACGAAAACAGAAGTTTTTTGGTCCTTCAAGTATCTAAAAAAATCGTAAAAACATGGGCATGTCCCTTGTTTTTTTATATTCAAAATAATATAATTATAGAAACATATGTTCGAATTGGAGGTGTTCACAAATGGCAAAAACATCTTCACCGAGTTTCGTATTATCGTTAGAGTTAAAGAAAAACCCTCTTTTATTTTCCGTAGCTTTTGATGAATTAGAAATTTGTAGAGTAATATACAATACGGTATTGGGCAAGTATTTAAAATTAGAAAAACAAATGAAACGGGAAAAACGTTATAAAAAACTTATTCGTCAATTAAAAGCTGTTTCGAAAAAATTAGAGAAAAATGAACAAAATAAAGCTTTGATAAAAGATAAAAAACATATTCAAGATGAATTAAAAACATTAAGAGAGAAATACCACCTAACGGAATATTCCTCTCACGTATGGGTGAAGCCGGTTCGTGAACACTTCGGAAGCAAAGTTAATTCAGCTGTTGCTCAAAAAATAGCGACGAGAGCCTGGCATACTTTTAGCAGAAAATTGTTCGGGAAAGCTAAAAAAGTTCGTTTCATTCAAAAGCATGAAATGGATAGTTTTGAGGGCAAAACCAACAAAACAGGGTGGAGATACATCGATGGAAATATCGTATATAAAGATTTACAATCGCCATTAATCGTGAGAAAGAAAGACCAGTACGCTTTAGAAATCATTCGTCATTTAAAAATGAAAACAGAGTTTTCTTATAAAGTAACCTCTGAAGGTGATACAAAAACTGTTCAGGATTTTTATCATGTCAAATATGTTCGTATCGTCAAGAAAGAAATTCGGGGAAAGGTGCGTTTATTTGCTGATCTAGTCATTGCTGGTTATCCACCGACAAAAAACAGAAAACTTGGTAAAGGAAAAGTAGGCTTAGATATTGGTATCTCCACCGTCGCTGTTTCAGCTTTAACGAAAGTTTCATTGGTAAATTTAGCCGAGCAAGTAAAAGAGATATCCCGTGAAATTACGCTAACCCAAAGAAAGATGAACCGTTCAATGCGTGCCACAAATCCACAAAACTTTCATTTTGATGGGACCATCAAAAAGGGTAAGAAATACTGGGTGTTTTCACCCCGTTATAAAAAGCTTCGCGCGAAGTTAAAAGAGTTCCATCGGAAACAAGTGGTTATTCGAACAGTATCTCATCGAACATTAGCGAACAGACTGTTAGAATTAGGCGATACTTTCTATATTGAAACAATGAATTTTAAAGCACTGCAAAAGCGGAAAAAGGAAACTGAAGTTTCTGTAAAGACTGGTAAATATAAACGTAAAAAGAGGTTTGGA
>NZ_NAZB01000013.1:0-28431 GCF_003055045.1 Heyndrickxia sporothermodurans | reverse complement strand
GTTGTTTGATTGGGGGCTTACCTTTCAAGCAAGTTCTAATTGATGGTGGTGTAGGGGATTATGTATCAAAATTATTTACAGGAACTTCAATGTCACCTATCATACTTGCTTGGTTAGTTGCTGCAATATTACGTATATCTTTAGGATCAGCCACAGTTGCAGCTATATCCACTGCAGGATTAATTATTCCGATGCTGGCCCAATACGATGTTAATTTAGCTTTAGTAACTCTTGCAACTGGGGCAGGTAGTTCAATTTGCTCACATGTTAATGATGCAGGATTTTGGATGATTAAAGAATATTTTGGATTAAGCATGAAGGAAACATTTTCAACATGGACAATACTTTCCACTATTACTTCTGTAGCAGGACTAGGGTTTATTTTATTATTAGATGCATCCTTAATTATAGCGGGGGTATTAATAATTTTTATTAGTATAGTAGCAATATATTTCAGTGGCTTTAATAGATCTAAGAATAAAAATAACGTTTTGGATATATAAAGGCATAAATTCTTTTAAAAACAATGGGAGAGTTTGCAGGACTTTTCTCACACTCTCTGCCGGAAAACTGTCCTTCAGAACCCCGACGAATGGCAGTTTCTTTTTATTGTACTTTCGGGGTTAGTTGAACAATCGGGCCATTTAATGAAATAAGGCTTTTGAGCTAGCTGCTGATAATATAGAATTTTATAGATACTATCAACCACTTATCAAAGTATTTTCCGGGAATAAGGAATTTTCAAAAGGAATAAGAGTTGTAGTAATCTAGAGGTAAATTCGAAAGTGATATACTACTAATAAAGAAGCTAGTCTTGATTTTTTAGTACTTAATGGGGTGAAACAGAAATGAAAATTGAACATGTAGCTATTTGGGTCAATGATTTGGAAGCCATGAGAACGTTTTATGAAACGTATTTTAATTGTAAGTCGAACAATAAGTATCATAATGCAGAAAAGAAATTCGAATCATATTTTCTCACATTTAATTCTGGAACACGATTAGAGATTATGCGTAAATTGGGTATTGATAAGAAAAAACAGGATGATATGATAGGCTGGGCTCATATTGCCATTTCTTTAGGAAGCAGGGAGTCCGTTAATCATATGACAGACAGATTAAAGAATGATGGGTATCGACTTATTAATGGTCCGCGAGTCACTGGAGATGGATATTATGAAAGTGTTATTGAGGATCCGGAAGGAAATCTTATTGAGTTGACTGTATAAACAAAACAATAATCATACATATAATAAAATTTTCACAAAAAAGAGGTTGTGAAATAATTACACTTAACCTACCAGGACCAGGCAGATCACTATTTCACTATCCCCGTTGTATGATAATGGGTCATCCTTATTGTCAGATTGGGAAGAAGATGAGGATTTACTCGACTTAATGGAAAACGAAGACTTATTTGAAGAAACAATCGTGTATGCCGAGACTACATCAAAAGCCTTTGCCAATGAACATTCCATAGAAATTGGGCTGGTTGATAAGGATGTTTATAATAATATTAATTTAGATATAACGGAAGATGAATTTTTTGAGATAATTGAAAAGTATTCAGACTATCTGTGGCCTGTAAGGAAACAAATGATTCAAAAGTTAGTAATACAACGATATGAAAATATAAAAAAACTTGCAAACAAATAAGACAAGTGGGACGGGATCCTATCCCGTCCCTTTTATTGTTTATATTCAAAGTAGGAGAAGTAGGCACTATTTTGCTCGATTTCTTAAAAAGGAAGATCGTAATCATCAATGTCAATGGGCTTCTTCGGACTCTTTACTGCTGATTCCGTTTTCTCTTCATTATCGATTATTTCTCCACATTTATCACAGCTGATAAATGTATCATTTAAATGAAATCCCACGTACCCGTGCGCGCACTCCTGTATGTCCCAAATTGTCTCCCAATCGACTTCAAATGCATAATCACATTTTTTGCAATAAAACACTACACTTCCGAAATCCTCTTTTTCTCCACTTTTTGATTTTCTCTTCTTTTTTTTACACATTCATTTAGACCCCAAATATGTAAATTTTATCTCACTTGTTACAAATAATCATATCATACCCTTTCAATTTGCTGGATGAATTTTGGAGAAATGAGGGGGATATATTGCGCACCTAACGAAAGATAATCAAAATAAGCGGATATTTCCGGTTAAACAGCAAAATAGAGCTCGATTCGGGGGATTTAAGCGGAGGATTTCCGGTTAAGCAAAGCAAAATTACTCATTTTCATGTTTTTCGAGTTAATAGTCGGAATTTTTCCGGCTATTTAAGGAATTTTCGGTGCTATTTCTTAATTAACAGAAGTTTCTCCGCTTATTTATCAAACTCGATTTACTTGTAGGTTTGTTTAACGATACAGCTTGTGTAGGAGGTTTAGTTCGATAATTAAAAAATAAGTTTGATTAATGTTCGTTCGGTTATTCAACCAACGGTCCATTATCTAGAATAACACTTTATAAATTATCTGAAATAATCAATCTTTTTTAATTGAGAATTGTTATCACTTACTGTATATTAGATAGTAACGATATAGATAATTGATTAAGGAGAATATACAATGCAAATATACTGGACTAAAATAAATAAGATTATTGAGGAAACGCCTGAGGTTAAAACGTACTTGCTCGATTGTCCGGAAGGCTTTACATGGGAAGAAGGATCCCACACCCACTTCGCACTGGAAGGTTTCAATGCTGGAGATAAACCGAACCGCAGCAGGATTCGCCATATGTCAATCTCTACATTACCGCATGAAAATGCAATCGGCATCACAACACGCATTAGAGAGCAGTGCTCTGAGTTTAAAACGATTTTAAAAAATCTTAAAGTCGGAGATGAAGTGGCAATATTTAAAACTCATTCGAATGTACCGCTAAAAAGAGAAGACAAAAATGTTTACCTGCTGTCATCAGGTGTCGGCCTAGCAACTTTCAGACCGCTTGTACTTGAATATTTCGAACGTGCTGACAACGTCAATCGAATTCACTCCCTGAACATCGATTCATCAAACGATTTTTTATTCACTAATATTTTTAAATCCGCAACTGATAAGAAATTCACTGCACAGTTCGTCGATAATCGTAAAGACTACTATGAAGCAGTGAAAAATCTTGCTGCCGACAAGGATGGACTCTTCTATGTTGTTGGCAGCGACGACTTCCTAGTACAGAACATTGAAGTACTGCGTGAGCAGGGCATTCAGCCAGAACAGATTATGCTCGATAAGCGCGAAAATGAACTGCCTAAGTTTTTCTCATTTGATTTGTCAATGTAAGCTAGACAAACGATTTACTAAATGATGTTCCATAAAGGAGCGATAACCTCTATAAAATTCTTAGAGCTCATTGGAAAGAGCAGCTCAAGTGAAATAGGGAGTTGTGGCTCCTTTTTCTTGTTTAATTAA
This sequence comes from Heyndrickxia sporothermodurans, assembly GCF_003055045.1. Classification (NCBI taxonomy): domain Bacteria; kingdom Bacillati; phylum Bacillota; class Bacilli; order Caryophanales; family Bacillaceae; genus Heyndrickxia; species Heyndrickxia sporothermodurans. The sequence goes on along the minus strand of NZ_NAZB01000013.1, from coordinate 25,007 downwards.
CGAGGCAGTTCAATAAGAACTAGTAAACAAAACATATAAAAAATGATATTCTTATAAAGTGTTTAATAGGATTTATAAGGAAAAGAGTGAAAGTAGTGAGAATTGGTTTTTTTGATTCGGGAATTGGTGGGATGACTGTTCTTCATCAGGCATTGCAACTTTTACCGAATGATGATTATATATTTTATGCAGATACCTTACACGTTCCATATGGTGAAAAAACGAAAGAAGAGGTAAGGAAATATATTTTTGATGCAGTTGACTTTATGGCTAATCAAGGAATCAAAGCATTAGTCATTGCTTGTAATACTGCAACAAGCATCGCAGTGGATGACCTTCGCCAAAAGTATGACTTCCCTATATTGGGTATTGAACCCGCTGTGAAACCCGCCGTTCAAAGCTGTGAGAAAAAAAGAAAAAAGGTATTAGTATTTGCTACTAATTTGACTCTTAGGGAAGAAAAGTTCCATAACCTTGTGAAAAGCATAGACCATCACGATATTGTTAATAGTCTGCCTCTTCCTGGTCTTGTCCAATTTGCTGAGGATTTCGAATTTAGAGATGAGAAAGTCGTACCATATTTAATGGAAAATCTATCTACGTTTGATTTAAAGCAGTACGGGACAGTCGTTCTTGGATGCACCCATTTCCCATACTTTGAAAAAATCATAAGGGGAATATTTCCTAAAGAGGTTGATATAATTTCTGGAAGCGTTGGTACTGCAAAAAACCTAAAACGCATTCTCGAAGCAAGAAATCAAATGAACGATGGGACAGGAGATATATTATTTTATAAATCCGGATATAAGGTAGAAGATAAAGAAACATTATCTAATTACAAAAAGCTGTTGGAAATGTTAGACAGGATAAATTTAAAAATTGGAGTATAAATTTTAATGAAAATCTGTTTCTATATCTTATCGAAAATAAGTTTAAACCCCTTCAGTCGAAGGGGTTTTTAAATACTATTTTTTCTCGTTGAAGTTGTTAAGCTAATGAGCATCAGTTCACTGGTCCTAGTGAGGAGTTTATAGCGCTCAATAAAAAAGAAGATAACCAAGGGTTGGATAAGTATTACGAAAAGGTATACGGATCTTACTTTATAGATTCTGGGCTCGATTCCTTCATAGCTGCATTTGGTACTCAATACCCAACTTTTGCTTACAATAATGGCTATAAGTTAAGTCTTAAAAATATCGCGATTAAACAAAGCGAGAAAAATCCCTATCTTTATACTTTTATAGCAAAGGTAGCTTGTCAGAAAGATGGAGATAAAGAAAAAACTACAAGTGTAGAAGGGATTGTCCTTTTTTCTAAAACGGAAGAAGGAAAAATTGAGGGATTTAAATACACGAATGACAACGGACTATCGGAAATTTTGCAAATTGAGCAATTAAACAATTTAATAGAACCTAATTGGGTTCTTTTTGTGTGATTAACATATTCATTCCAAATAATAGCAGTAATTGAACAATCGTCATTAGTTTTTTTATGATCATGCCAGATTGCGGAGTACGATATCAATCAAATTGAATTTTTATGAAACTATTCTATTAAAAATTTCGTACCTTAAATTAAAAATACTAACAAAGAAATTAATGAAGGGATCTTTAAATGAAGAAGTACATCTATTCACCTCCAAAAATCAAAAATTCCTCTAAATTAGTTGATGTACTCGATCAAGCGATAGTTATTCAACGGGGGCAAGAGTTAAAGTCGACTAAAGGGCAGGTTAGCATAATAAGGAAATTTCCGAAGGTAATAGAATTAAGTCAGTGGAAAGCAATCCGACATATTTGTGCGTGAAATGTCGGACCGATAAATACCATTTTCTATAGATTAGATAAGTGGAAGGAGAGGAAAAATGGATTGGATAGATAGAATGAATAGTGCATTGGATTACATTGAAAACAATCTAGAGTACGGTATAGATTACAAAAAAATTGCACAGGTAGCATATAGTTCCGAATATCACTTTCCAAGAATGTTTTCATCTATCTCGGGAATATCTCTATCTGAATATATCAGACGGAGACGCTTAACACTTGCTGCATTTGATATTCAAAAAAGTGACATCCGAATTATAGACGTAGCCATTAAATATGGCTACGAGTCTGCTGACTCTTTTTCCCGTGCTTTTCAGAAAACACATGGAATTAAACCTTCAGAAGCTCGTAATCAAGGGATACAATTAAAAGCCTTTCCAAGGATTTCCTTCCAAATTTCAATAAAAGGGGATACTGAAATGGAGTATCGGATTGAGAATCTCGATTTTGATTTAAAAGTTATTGGAAAAGGTAAGGTAGTCAAAACAAGTAAAGCCTTTAAAACAATTCCCACGCTTTGGAGTAGTGCAAAAAAGGATGGATTTATGCAACAATTGATTGATATGTCATGGGAAGAACCAAAATGCACACTTGAAAGTCTTTTAGGCGTTTGTGGAAAAGAGGCAGCCATAATGGATGAAGAATTTACATACTTTATGGGTGTCCGATATGATGGAGATGTCCCAAGTGATATGGAAACGCTCTCTATTACCCATAGTACCTGGGTTGTTTTTCCGGGTATAGTGAATGCTTGGAAGCGATTGTACACAGAGTGGGTTCCAACTTCTGGATATGAACTTGCAGATATACCTTGTATCGAATGTTATTATCCACCAAAGCATAAACCTAGAAACGAACTTTGGGTTCCTATAATTCCGAAATAAAGACATATTAATAAACTAGGGTAATCAAAAGAAGGAAACTTCCAATAAACTTGGAGGTTCCTTTTGTTCCATTTCTACATTAATATTTACATATTTAAATAAGCAAGTAAGATTGTGAACCTTGAAGCAAAGTACTTAAACAAACATGTTTAAGCTACATTGTGTAGTTTCCCTTGATTTATTGAGGAGGATTTTTTGTGGTTGTTCTTAGAAAAAGACTAATAGAAAATATTCCTTATTTGTTAACAAAATTTGCTGGTGCAGGTTTTTTGATGTTTGTGATTTCTAATTATGTGTTACTTGTATCAGGAATAGATATGTATGAATTTGTTGAAGGAATTGCTAATTGGTTTCTTTGGGGAATAGCTTTCGGATATGGTATTTTATGTTCTTTATTAATTGATTTGTACGTATTTAGGGTTCCGAAAACAGGTTATTTAATAAAAATTATATTATATATTGTTGCGGGTTATGCTTTTTTCATTATTAGTGCAATAAATGTTTACACGTTGATTGCTGGTACGGTCGGAGCGTTATGTTCTTTGATTTTTTACTTTGGTACTTATTTATCTTCTCGTTTCAAGTCTTTTAAATATGTGTTTTCATTCGTTATACCATTAACACTGATCATTTTAATGAATGTTGATTTTACTGAAAAGGAACAGTGGGTCGAGGTTAAAAGTGATCATACATATAATGCGACCTTTGACTATTTCAATGGAAAACACGAAATTCCCGTTCAAGCCAAGGCAGGTCAAACCATTACATTGTATCATGAATTTAATAACACTAACGGGGGCGGACATGGATTTCATGTTCTAAACGAGAAAAATAGGTTAGTCGGAATTACAGAAGTTAGTGAGGGAGTGATGAAATTAAAGGTTCAAGTTGCTGGTGTATACAGAATAGTCGTAACAGGTGACGATGTAAAAGGTAGCTTTAAAGTAACATGGAAATAGTTCAAAGTTATCATAAGTTATTAAACTCGGTATAACCACCAATTATTTAACGACAACAATGTATCTAAGTAATAAAACTTGCCATATGTAGGGTAATTAATTTTGAGGATTTTATTACAAGCCCAAATCTATTTAAAATTGTTGTAGAAGAATTTCAGAATTGGGATTCAAGTAGTCAAAAATAAAAGAATTTGATTATTTTCTGAATATTCAACTAACAGTTATAGCTAATTGAAGCTATTATGATTGAAATTGTTGTACCAGGTCAACATTGGGAAGTTGAATTTATGAAGGTTGGTACAGTAGAAATTGAAAAATTCATCAGCGATGGGGATTTTATGTTGTTCTAGAAATAGATACTTTATTTAAAGATTTTAGTGATTAGTTCAAGAAGTTACTAAGCTAATGGGGCGGGATAATTGAAGAAAAATGTAAAAAATAATCATTAGTATCAACAGGGAGCGTGTCTTATGCGTTGTTTTTGTGAGAATAAAGAAACATTCGATTTAAAGGTAGAAGGTGATGTTGATACGGACCCTATTTGGTGTAATCAATGTGGCTGTAACTTTGATATTGAAGAAGTTCCTATTTCAGAGGACTTAAAAGATGAACTGATGAAGTGGGCAATGCAGTACGGTAAATGGATTGATTGGAGCAAAGATACGTTACGTTCAAATGGTATTGAATTGGAAAATGAACATAATAAACTCGGTCACCTCCTTACTGACCAAGTTAAGAAGGAACTTGGTGCTAAATACAAAGTAAGTTTTTCTCCTTCTTCATCAGCAAGAATGTATGCTGGATTAGATTTTTGATTTTTCAACTAATGAGTTCTTTATTTTAAAATGGGATTCCACTGAGATTCCATCTTTTTTTCTTCAGCTAAAGGGGCGGGTTAGAAAAAAAGAAAAGAAGGATTTATTATTGCTTTTAATGAATTAGTTAGATAAAAAAGGGGGATATGTATATCAAAAATAAAAAAAATAGGACATATAATAAATATGTGCCAATAGTAAACTATGAAGGAACAACTAACGCCCAACTTGAAATTGAATCTGATGTAGTTGGAGATTCATCATGCCCTTGCTGTGGATTTATTACAATTCCGAATAATGGAAATGTTATTGCCTATATTTGCCCGGTATGTTTTTGGGAGATAGACTTGTTTATTCAAAGTAATGACGTGGCAAGTGATCTAAATCACGGCTTAACATTGACTGAAGCAAGAAATAATTATCAACAGTTAGGAGCAGTATTACCTAGGTTTAAGGAATCCTGTAGGCAACCAAAAAAAGGTGAATATCCAACAAAATGAAGAATCGTTAGAACATACATTGTCTCTTCTAGACTCGGATTGATATTTTTGAAGGTATTTTTGTGAAAATGTACTTATATTATAGCTAATTAACACAATAAGGAATAAAATTAAAGTGCCTAAAATATGCACTACTACTTGCATATTAGGCTCTTTTTATATTCATAAAAGATACTGCTAACGACTTTTGTATTTGAGAAGAAAGATATTTATAGTAGCATAGAATTATCTAAAATCGTTGTGTAATCCTTATGCATTGGGCAAAAGTAGCAAAATCAGAAAGATAAAGGGAGGAAGAGTTATGTCAAATTACGTTAATAAGAGAAGAGTCATTTTAGATTTGGCTGTTACTTTAGATGGTTTTATTGAAGGAAAAAATGGGGAAGTCGATTGGTGCATTATGGACTCTGATATGGGGTTCACTGATTTCTTGGATCAAATAGATACTATTTTCTATGGTAGAAAAAGCTACGATTTATGGGGCCAATTTACTCCAAAAAATAATGACTCCGATACTGAAAAGGAAATTTGGAAATTGGTTCATAGTAAAGAGAAATATGTGTTTTCTAGAACACAAAAAATGACTGATAATCAAGCAATATTTATCAACGATAACATTGTTGAAGAAGTAAATAAATTGAAAGAAAGGTCTGGTAAAGACATCTGGCTGTATGGCGGAGCAAGTCTCATTACAACTTTTATAAATTTAGGACTGGTGGATGTATTTAGATTATCCATACACCCTGTTGTTTTGGGTGAGGGTAAACCGCTGTTTGTTGATATTAAACAGAGGCTAAATTTAAAAATGGTTCGTACAAAAACATTCTCTTCTGGTGTTGTGCAAATAATTTATCATTGGAATGGTCATTAATCGTATCATTTATTCCGATGATACAGCGTAAGATAGAGAGCCATTTGTGTCGATCCTACTGGTTGTAAGAATAAAAAATTACTGTTAATGCCAAAATCGAAAGGCTCTATAATCGTTGTCACCATATTGGTTATCAACTGAGAGGAGAAAATAACAATCTAAAAATTTAATGACAGGAAAAAGGAGTCTTAATGACCCCGAAATACTTGTTAATGAAAACAAAGTTTCCTATTAAATTACAAACCTCATGTCCGTTACCCGGCAGAGCTGTAAGCTTCTTCAATGGAATCCACAAATATTCCAGGAAAGATAATGTTCCTTACACAATTTTCAACTTGCATTCTTGAAGTAGAAGAGGAAGGATTAATAATTATTATCTTTTTAAAATTAGCCATCGAATATAATTTTAAAACGAATGTGATATCATCCACCACCTGGCTAGCCACTTCTTCTTGTCCGCGTCCATCTATAATTAATTTATACCTTGAAGGATTAATAGTATTTACGATGGTTTGAAACTCGCTTAAATATATTTTTGCATCTTCTTCTTTGAAAAAGCCGCTTACTTTTACAAAGAAAATGCCTTTCTCTTCATCCAATTCAAAGCAATATAGCTTTCCCATTGTTTCTCCCCCAAAGCGTGAAAAATAACTACTGGTACCATAATACATAAAACGACTCAATTCGACAATCCTAGATTTTTTATCTGGTAAGCTTCAAAGTTTAATTATGTAAATAACCTTTCTACGGCGTTAAGTCCACGTCTAACTCCAGCAACTATCGACTAGAAAAACTTTATACCTCTAACCATTTCAATAAATCAAATAGACTTTTGGTTAATTTTTGTTCATATTAGTATGGTAAGTGTGAAAGGATAAAGTTTATTGCAAGTGCTTTGATTAATAACCGAGTAAATGACTAAAAACGAACTCGATAGGTAAATCAACTTAGAATAATAATGGAGTGATTTTATGAGTAAAGCTAAAGGAAAAGGCGGTACAGGGAGAGGAACAGACAAGAAGGGGTGGAATCGTTGGCAAGCTAGTACAAACAAAAAAAAGAGTGCAAAACCATATATAAGTAAAGGTACAAAAAAAGTTGTTAAAAATGATCCCACGAGCAATAGTTAAAGTAACATATCCAATATTTAGATGATTATGGTACAAATACAGCATATAAGCTACCTTTGAGTAAATTATCCGGCCGCTTTAAATTCAGCATTTTCTAAAACCAATATGATGTAAATTTCTTTTGCAATGTTAATTACTGACCAAGTTCCAAAAAAATTAAACAGAACTTAAATATGACCCCACTTTCATTTAACTTTCGGTAGTTAGAATGAAAGTGAGGTTATTTTGGTTTACAGAATTTCCCGAACGAGAAAGCCCACTCCTTTAGGGGTGGGATGAGGTTATCCACCATCAAAAAACAGAAAACTTGGTAAAGGAAAAGTAGGTTTAGATATTGGTATCTCCACCGTCGCTGTTTCAGTTTTAACAAAAGTTTCATTGTAAATTTAGCCGAGAAAAGTAAAAGAAATATCCCGTGAAATTACGCTAACTCAAAGAAAGTTGGATCGTTCAAAGCTTGCGACAAATCCACAAAACTTTCATGTTGATGGGACCATCAAAAAGTATTTCTAAGAGGCTGTGCAAATATAAATAGCAACCTTTTTACTAATGAGCAGGTTAGTTGAACAAAGATTACTAAATATTTATACTGTTAATAACTGGGTTTTGTGAATGGTAAATTACATAAAGAGGGGGATTTTATGTTATTTCATTATCATTTTTGGACTCCATATGTTGAAGAAACGGAAAAATTTTATGAAGATAATGGTTTTCGTATATCTCAACGTATAGGTAGATACCAGGGAGAATTTCAAGAGTTTAACCCTCCCTTAAAATGGGAGGATTTTCGGGAGAAAAATATCCTATTTCGTATTATTGAGGCAAGAAAAGGAACTATAAATATTACCTTTGGATATGGTAAAAGAATTATGTTCGACCATATTGGCTTTTTAGTATCTGATAAAGAACGAGAGAAAATATGTGAAAATGCCGTTAAACTCAGTTGGAAAGTTGATAAAAGAGAACGCAGAACCTTCATATCAACACCATATCATTTTAGAATAGAGCTTCAGACCAATACGGACGTAGTAGATTCCCTAAATAGTAAGATAAATTTACAAGAATTAAAGTTGGAAACCAAAAAAGCAGGATTAGAAAGCGACCTTTTAACTTTATTTGGTACATCTAAAAATAGAGTGTATTCGGAAATTGGAGATGTAGTAACAATTAAACAAGCTATAATTAATAATCTGATTTCTTCACCAATTGTGGATCCTAATGGTGTTAGAATCATCAATGAATAAGCTTTGAATTTGTAAAGAAATGTACTTAAAGTAACGTGGGCCTTAGTTTAATAAAATATGTTTAAACTTAATTATAAAAAATTGTATAATCAAACCGAAAACCGTCATTTTGATCAATCTATTTTTCAAAATAACGGTTTTTAAATACATTGGAAAAAAGGAATTTTTTAATCAATCTTTTTTCATATCTTCTTCGATTCTTCTTAGTTGAATCAGTCAAAGTAATGGTTGTTTTTTCAATTAAAATACACGTTTTGTGTTTTTATATAGAAAGAAGTTTTGTCCTTTTAGAAAATTTGCACTTGACGTATTGATAATTCTCGATATAATGATTTGTATGAAACAAGTTGATATTTTTAAAGCATTATCTAATGAAGCAAGGCTTCAAATTTTAGAATGGCTTAAGGAACCAGATCTCCATTTTACTCCCCACGAAGGGATTGATATGAACAAAACTGGGGTTTGCGTTAGTCAAATTACAGAAAAATTGAAAATGACGCAATCGACGGCATCGCATTATCTCTCGATGCTCTTACAGGCTGGACTTATAAAGGCCGAACGTATCGGTAAATTTACTTATTACAAAAGAAATGAAGATGCCATCAATGGAATCGCTGAGTTCTTGAAGCAAAAGAAATAACTGAATGAAACTGAATTCTTTGGGAAAATTCAGTTTCATTTCCGCTATTACTGGGCGATATTTTTTTAATCAAACATATCGAAAATGTTCGATATATCAATATGAAAATAAAATTATAAGGAGTGACATTATTTTGTCTAATACATTAAAGATTTATGTTTTGGCTATCGTTAGTTTTTTAGTAGGAACTTCCGAATATATTATTTCGGGAATTTTAGATACGATTGCGGATTCTCTTGGAATAACTTTGGCTGCGGCAGGTCAATTAATTACAATATTTTCACTTGTTTATGCAATATTTACACCTATTTTTATGGGAATAACGTCTAGTGTTGATAGACGAAAATTAATGGTTTTTTCGCTAGGTTTGTTCGTAATCGGTAATATCTTAGCATTCATCCTACCAGGTTTCGGATTATTTGTGGTAGCTCGAGTAATTATGGCACTTGGAGCAGGGATGGTTGTTGTTACGGCATTAACTATTGCCGCAAAGATAGCACCAGAAGGTAAACAAGGTAGCTCAATTGCTACGGTGGTTATGGGCTTTACGGCTTCATTAATCATAGGAGTACCTCTTGGAAGAATTATTTCTAGTGCGTTCGGTTGGAAAGCTGTTTTGGGTGGTATAGCATTGCTAGGAATTCTTGCAATAATAATAATTAGAGCATCTATTCCACCTATTAAAGGTGATAAGTCGGTACCACTATTTAAACAGTTAGCTCTCCTTAAAAAAAGAAAGGTTACAATTGGGTTAGCAATCACTTTTTTCTGGCTTGGCGGGTATTCAATAGCCTATACTTACCTCTCACCTTACTTGTTAAATGTATCAGGAATAGAGGAAAAACTTTTAAGTGGTGTATTGTTAATCTTTGGTGTCGCAAGTTTGATCGGTTCGAAATTTGGTGGATATAGTACAGATCGCTGGGGAGTTCAAAAAACACTTCTAGGTGGAATGTCGTTACATATCATTATGTTAGTATTATTATCTCTTGTAACAAATTCTTATATTAGTGTTCTAATTATATTAATACTATGGTCATTTGCTGCTTGGTCATCGGGACCAACACAGCAATATAACTTGGCTACCATCGAACCAGAGTCAACAGGTATATTATTAGGTTTAAATCAGTCAGTAATGCAACTGGGAATGGCAGCTGGTGCAGGAATTGGAGGTATTTTTGTTGAGAAAGTATCACTATCTTCAGTTACCTGGATAGGTGCACTAGGAGTTACAATAGCTATTGTAGCAACTTTGCTAATTTCCCGGGCACAGTCATTCAAGATGTCAGTAGCGTATAAAACCTCAGTTAGTAGAAAAATAGATTTAAAATAATAAAGTTATAGAAAAGGTAAAATATTATTTATGAACCAGCAAGGGCATATGCCTATTAAGTGATCAATTAAGAGGAGAACTAAATAAAAAGTATTTTAAAAGGTTGCTACTTATACGTAGCAGCCTTTTACTATCGGGGCAGTCAATTGAAGAAGGGTTTTCGGTTAATTTTATAGAATTAGAATGAGGAGAGCAGTAACTCCTATTGATATATATCGAGAAATTATGGGTGTACCTTTACCAAAAGTATGGAAGAGATTATTACCGTTGCAGATTATAGTAAGGAAAAACATAATTCTTGGGAACTCCAACAGATTGAAATTTTAAAACAATAAGGGATTTCTTTATTCAATTAACGGTTGCAAGAGGCAAAGAAGATGAGGTCGCCGTTTAAGTAGTTCCGATAACGTGAAAAAAGCTAAAATAGCAGCACAAATAATATGAGCTTCTTAGATTAAATAACAATATAATTAGCACACAAAAATCTTGGGATTTTCCAAGCTTTTGTCTTAATATGTTTTTAAAGGAGAAATTGTACAAGCTCATTAGACGCGAAATCGAGTTTGATAAATAAGCGGAGAAAGTTCTCTTAATTAGAAAATAACGCTGAAAATTGCTAAAATAGACGGAAGAATTCCGACTATTAACTCAAAAAACGTGAAAATGGGTAATTTTTCTTTGCTTAATCGGAAAACCTCCGCTTATGTTCTTCGAACCAAGCTCTATTCTGCTGTATAACCGGAAAATATTCGCTTATTTTTAATGGTTGCTCAAAGAGGACATTAATTAACTACTGAAGTAAAAAAGTCAACATACCAATTAGCATATGAATTAACATAGTAGTTAGCACGTTGACAACAACAATAGTCAAAATGTTTTTTAGGTTGCGATTTTACTTGCTTATTAAAGTAGTAATATCACATAATCGTTTAGGGCTGGGTGTTTTAGCACACCGATGTGTTAACTCCACTGTTGGTTTATCATCGCTTGAATTCGATACCACAGAAACCCCACATCAAATTTCGCAGAAATTAAGTGGGGAGTGCTCATAATTCTTCTATATCGTATTCGGAATATCCCTCGTAATAGTAACTTACGTCTATTCCCTTCATGAATATTTCTCTATCATTAATTTTATCTGACAAGGCTTTTTTTAAGATATGTTTAATTTCAATATCTTTCACCGGACTGCGTTCCATAGCCATTAGATAGTCCTCTTTATCGACTAAATTCCAGTCAATAACTTTTTGAATCTCAAACTTTAGCATCAGATCAAGCCAAATTCTGGCGCTTCTGCCGTTACCCTCACGAAATGGGTGAGCGATATTCATTTCAACGTATTTTTCAATAATCTCGTCGAAGGAGTTTTGAGGCATCTTGTCTATATAATCCATAGAATGTTTTAGATACATAACTGGAGCAAATCGGAAATTTCCCTTAGCTATATTTATATCACGCAATTTTCCGGCAAAATCATAGATATCTTCAAAGAGATAGGTATGAATATCGCTTAAGCCTTTATAAGTTCCTACTTCAATAGAATGAATATCACCTGAGTCAAAGAGTTGTTTCGCTTTTTGCTTCGATATTTTTTCTTCCATTCGGTTGAGTTCAACCTGATTGCTAATTCCAAGTTTATTGTCTAGGGCCACGTTACCACTCCTTCCTCTCTTTATAAAACCAATATATTTTGAAACATAAATTTTTTCCACGCTAAAAATTATCTGTAGGTATCTATAGTATACCATATGGTTATTGGAATTTAAGCGCGAATGAGGATTTGGAAACAGTGTAAATGTCTAACCATAAAATTTACATTTGATAGAAAAAATTGTCCACATCCAGCAAAAAGAAACAATTGATTTGACAAAGATTTTACTAATAGATATAGTTGATATGTCAATGTTGTTTAGTCAACAAAATAAAGGAGGTTCCTAACCTTTTGAACTTAGATGATAACGTTGGGGTTTTAATTCGTAATGCTGATTTGACGATTACAAGTTATGTTAGAAAACATTTGGAGCCTTACAATCTTGCTCCGGAGCAAAATCTAATCATGAGGATGCTTTGGAACGAAGATGGAATTTCGTCGACTGAACTTGTGTCCCATCTTAACAAGGATAAAGCGAACATTGCACGCATGATCGCGAGCTTGGAAGGAAAGGGCTTTATCAAAAAAGTCGATGACCCTTCAGATAAACGGACCTTTAAAGTTCATCTAACGGAAGAAGGCAAACGGCTTGCACATTTAGTTGAACCCGTTCAACAAAAAATGCGCGACACTTTAACTAAAGGGATGACGGAAGAAGAGGTCAACGAACTGCAAAAGCTCATCACGAAAATTATTAATAATATTAAAGGAGATTATCATTCATGAATATCGTTACAATTGTGGGAAGTATCCGAAAAGAATCTTATAACATGCAACTTGCGAAAACGATGCAAGAACGTTACAAAGAAAAAATGAACATTGAAATTGCTGATATCCGTTCATTGCCTCATTATGACCAAGATGAAGAAAATAACCCACCAAAGTCTGTAAAGGAATTCAAAGAGTCAATTGCAAATGCGGATGGGGTTATTATCATCACTCCAGAATACAATTGGTCAATCCCAGGTGTATTAAAGAATGCAATCGATTGGGCTTCAAGAGTCGAGAAAGTATTCATCGGTAAACCAGTGATGGCTGCTGGCGTTAGTATTGGAATGGCAGGAACACTTCGCGCACAACTACACTTGCGCGAAATCCTTACAGGTCTCCAAGCTAAATTACTTCCACCTAGCGGCAACGAAGTACTAATTAACTTTGCCTCTCAAAAATTCGATGAACAATCAGGTCAGCTAGTTGACGACATGACACTTGGATTTTTGGATGGTGTTGTGGATAAATTTGTTGATCATATAAAAGCTTCTAATTAAGAATATAGAAACTTTTAGGGGATATATTTTTGTTAGACAGTTAAGGCATGACACAACAATGATTGAGTTACACCCATCATATGTTGGAAATTTAAAATTAGAAAATTATATGGTAATTCCAAAGGAAAAGCATACGAAAATCACTAGTTGTTTCGCCAATTACTAAAGAAAAGAAAATGTCCCACAATTAGCCTTCAATGGCTAATTTTTTTGATTGAATAAAGAACTAATGTTCGGATATAATAAGAACATAAGTTTGTGTTTTAGGAGGGTCAATCAATGAAGGGATTACTTTTAAAGTCTGCAACAACTGGGGAGCATTTAGAAATGATTTATTTATCTGCAAAAGGTGAGATTACACAACGTATTATTCGTGCGGAAAGAATAGGTGAAGAATCGTTTAAGGCATATTGCTTCACTCGTAGGCAGTCTCGAACGTTTAAAATAAGTAACGTTTTATCGATTGCTCCTATAAGACATCATAGACGGGGCGCATAATTATGAGTATCAATGATCATCGATTAAAAAGGATTTTTTATGGTTGAACATGTATCACAAATAAAGGAAATGTGAATAGAGAGTAATAAATTAAAAACGCCTATGTAGGATGAAGACAGAATTCTAGCAATTAATCGGTCTATTATAATTTAAAAAAAATACTTGAACTTTTCCCAAATGCTTTTTGCTTAAAGTGAAAAAAAAGGTATAATAATTTTTATTAAAAGAAAGAAGTGAGGAAATCGAATGGTCCAATCAATCAATACAAAAGTCGATTTAGTTATTAATGCAACCTCACATATGGGAATTGCAGATTATGGTAAAATTATGATCGGAGACAAAGGATTTGAATTCTTCAATAATCGTGATGCTCGTAAGTTTATTCAAATTCCTTGGGAAGAAGTTGATTACGTAATCGCTTCAGTCATGTTCAAAGGGAAATGGATCCCACGTTATGCCTTTCAAACGAAGCGAAATGGGATGTATACATTTTCTTCTAAAGATCCAAAAAAAGTTTTGCGAGCAATTCGTGAATACATTGATCCGGATCATATGGTTCAATCTTTAAGCTTCTTTGATGTTGTCAAACGCGGCTTGAAGAGGAAATTAAAAAAGTAATCGTTTTACATTCAAGACAGATTAGAACTTGTCTTTTTATGGATGGATATGGCAACGGATAAACGGTCACTAATTATAAAAAAATTTCCGATCTTCCCTCTTGAAAGATGAATATTCCGTATGCTATAATATTCTATGGAAGCTCATTAAAGTGATGAAGAAGCTGTTTATTCAACAATAGAGCGTTTACAAAATAAATTTAATAGCCATCGTCATTATTTTTACGTGTTACTGATTCGATCAGGCATGAGTGAAAAGTATTGATTGGAATGAAGAATCAGGGGCATTCTATACCCATATCTTCATTTAATCGACTTTTTGCTCATGCCTTTTTTATTATTTTCTTGTTGAAACTGTAACCGCTTTAGATGAGCTGAAAAAATACAGCTAAGCTTACCATATTTATATAGCTGTAACAATAATAATAGAGGAGGTAAAAAGATGGTAGGAATTATCATTGCTAGTCACGGTGAATTCGCTAATGGTATCTTGCAATCTGGAGAGATGATCTTTGGAAAACAAGAAAATGTAAAAGCAGTTACATTGATGCCGAGCGAAGGACCTGACGATGTAAAGGCAAAAATGAAAGAAGCAATCGCCTCTTTCGACAACCAAGACGAAGTATTATTCTTAGTCGATCTTTGGGGTGGAACTCCTTTCAACCAAGCCAACAGCTTGTTTGAAGAACACAAAGACAAATGGGCAATCGTTGCCGGTATGAACTTACCAATGTTGATAGAAGCTTTTGCATCGCGCTTCTCAATGAACACAGCCCATGAAATTGCCGCAAATATTTTGGCTCCGGCTAAAGAAGGGGTTAAAGTAAGACCTGAACAATTAGAACCAGCGACGGCACCTGTTGCTACTGCTGCTAAACCATCAAATGCAGGTGCACCTGGTAAATTTGAATACGTGTTAGCACGTATCGATTCACGTCTTCTTCATGGACAAGTAGCGACTGCTTGGACAAAAACGACACAGCCTACACGTATCATCGTTGTTTCTGATGCAGTTGCGAAGGATGATCTTCGTAAGAAATTGATCCAACAAGCTGCTCCTCCAGGTGTAAAGGCACACGTCGTTCCTATCAATAAAATGATCGAACTTGCAAAAGATGATCAACACTTCGGTGGTCAGCGCGCGTTACTTCTTTTTGAAAACCCGCAAGATGCACTTAGAGCGGTTGAAGGTGGCGTTCCATTGAAAACAATCAACGTTGGTTCTATGGCCCACTCACCTGGTAAAGTTCAACCGAATAAAGTGTTGGCTTTTAACCAAGATGATATTGATACTTTTGCTAAGTTAAAAGAACTTGGTGTGAATTTCGATGTACGTAAAGTTCCGAACGATACAAAAGGCGACATGGGCGAAATTATCAAAAAGGCTCAAGATGAGTTAAATAGACAAAAATAATCCTAAATATCAAAGAGGACGGAGGATTAATAATCATGGATTTGAATATGATTCAAATAATCTTAGTCGTTATCGTAGCATTTTTAGCTGGTATGGAAGGAATCTTGGATGAGTTCCAATTCCACCAACCACTCATTGCTTGTACGTTAATCGGCTTAGTAACAGGAAACTTGGTACCATGTCTTATCTTAGGTGGTACGCTTCAACTAATCGCTTTAGGTTGGGCAAACATCGGAGCTGCCGTAGCACCGGATGCTGCGCTAGCATCAGTTGCATCTGCAATTATTTTAGTTTTAAGTGGACAAGGTAAAGAAGGTGTTTCTTCGGCAATTGCAATCGCTGTTCCGCTTGCCGTTGCGGGTTTATTATTAACAATCATCGTTCGTACGATTGCAACAGCATTAGTCCATTTGATGGATGCTGCAGCGAAAGAAGGAAACATCGGCAAAGTTCAATTTTGGCACATCGTGGCTATCTGTTTACAAGGGTTACGTATTGCCATCCCAGCAATATTAATCATAGCAATTGGTGCAGCACCAGTTAGAGACCTGCTCACATCGATGCCAGCTTGGTTGACTGACGGTTTAGCAATCGGTGGGGGAATGGTCGTAGCCGTTGGTTATGCAATGGTTATTAACATGATGGCTACAAAAGAAGTATGGCCATTCTTCGCAATCGGTTTCGTATTAGCGACTGTTTCACAAATTACACTTATCGGACTTGGTGCTATCGGTGTGGCTCTTGCACTTATCTATATAAGCCTTTCCAAACGAGGCGGTTCAGGTAATGGCGGAAACGGAAACACTGGTGATCCACTAGGCGATATTATTGATAATTACTAAGAGGGAGGGGAAATAGAAATGGAAAAAGAATTAAGATTATCCAAAAAAGATCGTATTTCTGTTTGGTGGCGTTCCACTTTCCTTCAAGGTTCTTGGAACTATGAACGTATGCAAAACGGTGGCTGGGCATTTTCAATGATTCCCGCAATCAAGAAATTATATAAATCAAAAGAAGAACGTGCTGCAGCACTAAAGCGTCACTTAGAGTTCTTTAATACTCACCCATATATAGCTTCACCAATTATTGGTGTAACCTTAGCGCTTGAAGAAGAACGTGCAAACGGTGCGCCGGTTGACGACACAGCCATTCAAGGGGTTAAAGTTGGTATGATGGGACCTTTAGCTGGTATCGGGGATCCAGTTTTCTGGTTCACGGTTAGACCAATCCTAGGTGCGTTAGGGGCTTCTCTTGCTTTAACCGGTAACATACTTGGGCCAATTATTTTCTTCGTTTTATGGAATCTTATTCGTATGGGATTCACTTGGTATACGCAAGAATTTGGTTACAAAGCTGGTTCAAAAATTACGGACGATTTATCTGGAGGATTACTTCAAGATATTACGAAAGGTGCATCAATTCTGGGGATGTTCATCCTTGGTGCATTAGTTAACCGTTGGGTAACTGTAAAATTCACACCAGTTGTATCTAAAGTTAAACTTAGCGAAGGTGCTTATATTGACTGGGATAAATTACCTTCTGGAGCGCAAGGGATTAAAACTGCGTTGGAACAGCAAGCAGGTGGTCTTGCATTAGACCCTGTTAAAGTAACTACTTTACAAAACAACTTGGATAGCTTAATTCCTGGTTTAGCAGGACTTGCGATAACACTTCTTTGTATGTGGTTGCTTAAAAAGAAAGTTTCTCCAATCGTAATGATTCTTGGTTTGTTCGTGGTAGGTATTGTCTTCCACTTAATCCACTTAATGTAATAAAATATAAATAAAGCAGCACCTCCTAGTATGATGATGCAAGGAGGTGCTTTTCATACAACATAACAAAATTGTAGCTTGTTTTGAAGTCCGATTAATCGCAAAAAACACGGGTTGAATGTATTATTGAAATATAATATATATTTTAGGGGGTTGCTATGCTTACTATCGGTTATATTGGAAATGGGAAAAGCACGAACAGATATCATCTACCCTTCGTACTTCAGAGGGACAATATAAAGGTGAAAACAATTTATCAAAGAAATCCTAAGCATGAAAGCTGGGATAGGATTGCAGGAGTAAAATATACTTCTGATTTAGATGAATTATTAAATGATAAGGACATTCAACTCATTGTGATTTGCACAAAAACGGACAGTCATTATGAATACGCAAAATTAGTATTAGAACATAATAAAAACTGTTTGGTTGAAAAGCCTTTTATGGAAACCTCAGATCAGGCAAAAGAAATATTTGCAATGGCAAAAGAGAAAGGATTAATTGTTCAGGCGTATCAAAATAGACGCTTTGATAGTGATTTTTTAACCGTTCAAAAGGTCATTGAAGAGGGGAAATTAGGGGACTTGCTTGAAGTGGAAATGCATTATGACTATTACCGTCCCGAAGTACCAGAATCTGTTCATTCTTTTGATCCTGTATCGTCATTTTTATATGGACATGGCTGTCATACACTGGATCAGGTAATCAGCTATTTTGGCAAGCCGGACGATATCCATTATGATGTAAGGCAATTATTAGGACAAGGAAGAATGAATGATTATTTTGATTTAGATTTATATTATGGTAAGTTAAAGGTTTCTGTAAAATCCAGCTATTTTAGACTTAAAGAAAGACCAAGCTTCGTCGTTTATGGCAAAAAGGGATGCTTTGTAAAAGAAACGAAAGATCGTCAGGAAGAACATCTAAAATTATTTTACATGCCAGACAACAAAGATTTTGGAATAGATACAATAAATCATTATGGTGTACTAACATATATTGATGAAGAAGGTACAATCCACGAAGAAAAAGTGAAATCCGTTAACGGCGACTATGGACGGGTTTATGATGATTTATATGAAGCCATCATAAATGGAAAAGATAAAACCATTACAGACGAACAGACAGTGCTGCAAATGGAAATATTAGAAACTGGCGTTAAAAACTTAAAGTAAATGTGTAAAAAAAGCTTGTTATCCAAAAAAACTATTCAAATAAAATTAACGGGTTTTGTTTTCGAGTACAAAAAGTTAAATAACACATTATTAGCAGTCGAATTCGCATATGAATTTGACTGCTTCTTTTTATTGTCTTAATGGGATAATTAAGGTAAGTATGAGTAATTTAGGACCCTAAATCCACCTCTTTTAACAAGGTGACAGAAGTTTATGTACCTTTGCTAATTCATAAGTTAAAACTGTGCAAAGCCTTTAACCGATTTTCTTATTTATAAAAATAGATTTTTTAGATAGTTCTGTTAAAATAAAGAGAAATGTTATTCAACTAACGAGACAGGATTTCAAAATAGGATAGCTGGACCTTTTAATATATTAGGTAATGGAGGCATAATTATGTGGTTAATATTAGGACTTATTGCCATAGTAGCAACTTTTATAAATATTTATATGTATAATACAGGGAAAAATTATAAACTTGCGATGGCAATGGGATTATCATTTACAGCATTGACACTCTGTACAGAACATAGCCTTGTATCTAACTGGGTAAAAGGCGAAGATTGGTCAGCTTTATTGGATGTTGTGCCTACTATGGAAAAGGCATTATGGTTTTTGACAATTATTTCTATCTTACTAAATATAACACCTATACTTTTAGAACTAAAATATAAAAAATAATTACTTATTGTCACATCATTTATATAATATGCAATGGTTGTGGGTAAGTCATTATGTATAACAAACGAAGGCATTAAGTTGAATAACCAAATATATTGAAAAATGCTCTGAGTTTATACGCTCTGAGCATTTTATTTGTCAATTATTATGCCAATTAGCTTGTTAATTCAATTGCTGATATGACCGTGATTTCACTAACAATTTTATATTTTGTACTATAAAACAGCATATGCTAAAAATAAAAATAGTTTATGAGTGTTTTTTGTTTTTTTAGGGGAAATTTCATTTTTGCATATTTGGTTTACTACTTTTACGAAGTAAATCAATTCCCTTCTTTTTGACTACTTCTTCAATATATACACCTAGATCTTGAAGAAATTCTTCATCCGTAGATCCTTTTTTGAACTTGTCAACTATTTCTAGTGGGTCATAAATTTTGACTTTCTTCTTTGTTAATTGTCTAATTACACCTGGGATTACATTTAAACTTTCACAATCAAAGTGAAATATATTACCGTCCTTTAAAATAAACACAAATTCTGGGAAAAGTACTTTACCTACAGCAAAGCTAACAAAATTGCTTAATTTATGAACTGCAGAAACTTTTACGCTTTGAATGTCTTTATATTTTATTTCTCCTACTAACTTTTTCTTTGTTAGCAACAAAAATGATGACTGTTCTTTGATTTTTATTGAAAGATCATCTAAATAAAGGTAGCATAGAGGCGGATATTTTATTGGAGCAATTGGGAACTTTTTACCTTCTACTGTTATTACAGCCTGTAAAATCCTTTCTTTTGCAAACTCATTAAACTCAACTAAATTCATAATGTTCCCCCTTTTTATAAAATTATGCCAATGGGAAAATTTTAAGATAAAAACCTTATATTTTCAATACTATGAACTAAAGATCGTCTAATTAACAAAGATACAGTACGGAGATCTCTTTTTTAAAGTTTAGGAAAAAACGAATGACGAGAACTAACCAGAATTGATGATGTTTAGTTAAAAAAAGATTTTACACGGATCTGAGTAAACCAACTACATTATAAACAAGGGAACTCCTTAGCCATTTGGAGTTCCCTTGTTTTAGCTTTTCAATATATAAAAAGGTACTTATCTTCCAGCTTGCCTATGATAATTCCTGACAATCATCCCATTCGTTTTCATCATGCTAAACCCTTCATAATAAGAGACTAAGTCATCATCACAGCATAAATCAATCATGTAGATGTCAGATAGTTCTTTCATCATCCGATTCACCAATTCTTTGCCTATTCCTTGGTTTTTGTATTCTGGTAAAACCTCAAGAAAGGGAATGTAGGCAGAGAGCAGCCCATCGCTTATAGCGGTAATAAATCCGACGACATCATTAGTCGTATCATCAAGCGCAATAATTACGTTGCTGCTATTCTTTAACAACTTTAAGTGAGTTTGTGTATTTGGTGGATCTGGCCAATCAACGAAAAAACCGTTTAACATATCAGTAGTTATACTGTCTAGTGAGTTTGTGTATATCATCCTATATCAGCTCCTAATTTATTTTTCTAAGAGTTGATACAGATCAAAAGTAAAGTAACAAAGGATAACCTCCAAGTATTTAAGTACTACAAAATAATTTCTACATAAAAACTAAAATTCCTTCATTACCTTATTTAAAAATTAAACATCCACTTGAATCTCATCCGACTCCATCTATTCCTCAATCTCTAAATCACTGTCCACCATTGCCTCAGCTAGTTGAGCAATATGTTGTGGAACAGCTTGATCTTCCTCCGGATCATAGTGAAAGACATCTTTAATGTCTTTCTCCTCTAAAGTAGCTAGAATATCATGAATGTCTGTATGATCCCCGGAAATCGATCCAAAACCTTGGTTTTGCTTCTTATAATTCACAAATCCGCTCGGAAGATTATTTCCGAGGTTGACACATGATGCACCTTCAACCGTTCCTATGGAGATGGTACCGATGAAAAAAGAAGGAGAAAATCTATTCACTATCATCTTCCTTTCCGTTTTTAATCGAATAAGGAGTAAGTTTTCCATTTATTTTAATTTCAATGTCTTTTTCTTTTTGTTGTTTCGATGTGGATTTTTTTGTTTTCATTTTCGCATGAACAGTGGGTGAAAACGTGTTTCCGAGATTTAACATGCCGCTTAAGTCTTGAATATCAAGTTTATCAAGGTGAAAGGCAAGCTCCTCAAGGTTCAATTCCTTTAAATGTAAGTCTTGAATATCTATTTGAACATGGATAGATGCCGTGTTTTTTTCTTGTAATACTTTTTCAAAAGCATTTATTTTTTTGGACAATTCCTCAATTTGTTTAACAATATTAGTTTTATCCATATGTTCAAATCCTTTTAAGAAAAAACATTTTAATCGTTCGTTGATTTGTTTTCAACGATTCCAACATTCCCTCTCACTTTAGCACTCTTGCCGTTTATGTGACCAAAACCCTCATTTTGAATCGTGCTATTCACTCTGCCTTTTTGAATATTCGTTCCGATAAAAAATCCTGAAGAAGCTGCTATTTTATTTATTTTTAAAGAACTGTATTTAAGTAAGGTCATAATATACCTCCTCGTTAAAAAACAATTTCTTCTTCCGGTCCTGAATGATCAACTAATGGAATTTGGATAAATAAGATCCCATTCTCGAGGTTTGCTTGTAATTGATGCAGGAGACAGTCCTTTGGAAGAGAAATTTTTTTTTGGAAAGGTCCATAGTACCGTTCCTGCGAAAAAACCCGTACTGTTTCACTATGAAAGTGATCTGGAATGGCTCCAGCTATTATTAACGTTTTATCCTGTAATTTTACGGAGAGGTCTTCTTTCTTGATGCCGGCAACATCTGCAGTTATAAAAAAGGTATCATTCGTTTCATATATGTCTAGACGCGGGCCGATAAAAGGAGCAATTTCTGATAAAAGTTCAGAAAAATTCGATCCTAACTTTTGCTTTACATCGGAATGATAGCGTTTTTTGCGCCCCATTTTGAACTCCTTTAATTCGTTATCTTTCTATATATATGTATTGGTATTGGCGGTCATGCTCAAATAAAAAAAGTATCGATTACGTTGTAATCAATACTTATCATTTGCTTGTCGGGGTTAAACAAGGCGCTTTTAACTTTTCTTACACCGTTTGACCTTGGGCACTAGGTGTTATATTTGCGTTATTCATTTGACCATCCAGTAGATCAGTATCGATAATAACCGTGCCATTCGCCGTATTCAAAAAGAGTCCGGCTTGAATACCTTGTCCGTTATTTGTCTTTCTATGCGCAGCCCAGCCGGGTAATTGATTTTGACCAATAGAAATAGTTGCATTCGTGTTTTGTGAATTTACATTGATTGAACCTATCGCAAAGGGTATTGCCAAAAAGCTCCCCTCCTTTAATATTTGAATCTGGCTAGGTTGGAATGCCAATATTGGAATTCGTGATTGTGGAGTCGATCATATCACTGTCAGCAATGGAGTTTCTATTGTTGGTATTATTAATCGCGCCAATTAATTTCCCTTGCCCAACATTTCGTTTGCTATGTGAACTCCAGCCATTTAAGGAATTATCGCCAATCGTTAATGCTGAATTGGATTCTAACACATTTATATTAATCTCTCCGATATCGAACTGATTATTATTCCTTTCCATCTGTTGATCCATTAAGTGATAAGATTGGCTATTAATAGGGGTATCCACTAAATCATTATCAATGATTTGACTAAAGTTATTGGAAACTTGAGAATGGCTTAAAGATCCAAAACCATAGTTATTTTTACGATGGGAAGACCAATTATTCGCATAATTTGTCCCGACAAAAATTCCGAAAGCCGTATCGACTGAATTGACGCATATTTGATTGACCATTACCCGCATTTTCATTCTTTTACGAACCATATATATCATTCCTTAGGAAAACGTTCATCACTAAAGGATATGAATATTATCGAAAAAGAGTTCCAAACGTTATCATCAGTTGTATTTTCATTCTTTGACAGATAAAAACAATCTATGATATATTTATCTCGAATTCGAGATAATTAATAAAAAATAACATTTCAAATACAATATGTACTAATGGAGGAAGAAAAATGAACCAGCTAAAAGGTATACACCATGTTACGGCAATAACAAGCAGTGCTGAAAAGAATTATGAGTTTTTCACTTATGTATTAGGGATGCGTTTAGTAAAGAAAACAGTCAATCAAGATGATATTCAAACGTATCATTTATTTTTTGCCGATGATATCGGCAGTGCAGGGACCGATATGACATTCTTTGATTTTCCAGGCATTCCAAAAGGTGTTCACGGTACAAATGAGATTGCAAAAACCTCTTTTCGTGTTCCAAGTGATGCAGCATTGGATTATTGGGTTAAACGTTTTGATCGTTTAGAAGTGAAGCATACCGGTATTGAAGAACAATTTGGCAAAAAGACATTGTCATTTGTCGATTTTGATGATCAACATTATCAACTGATTTCTGATGAAAATAATAAAGGAGTCAAATCCGGAACACCTTGGCAAAAAGGACCAATCCCATTAGAATATGCAATTACTGGTTTAGGCCCAATTTTCGTCCGGATTGCAGAATTTGACTATTTTAAAGAAGTGATGGAAAAAGTTCTTCTGTTCAAAGAAATTGCTAAAGAAGGTTCGTTCCATCTTTTTGAAGTAGGAGAAGGTGGAAACGGTGCCCAAGTGATTGTGGAGCATAATGTGATTTTGCCTCGCGGTCAACAAGGCTATGGGACGGTTCACCATGCTGCCTTCCGTGTTGAAGACCGTTCAGTACTGGATGAATGGATTAAGCGCATGGAATCCTTTAGATTCCCAATTTCGGGCTATGTGAATCGCCACTTTTTCGAATCATTATACGCGAATGTGGCTCCACAAATATTGTTTGAATTTGCGACAGATGGTCCTGGATTTATGGGGGACGAGCCGTACGAAACGCTTGGTGAAAAACTATCGCTGCCACCATTCTTAGAACCGAAACGAGAAGAAATAGAAAAATTAGTTCGTCCAATTGATACGGTAAGAAGTACAAAGGAATTTAAAAAGGAATAATAGTGGGAAAGGGAAGCGGTTTTTGTCGAACAAAATGTGTTGACAAAGAACCGTTTTTCTTAATCCAAAAATTAGGTATTTACAAGTTGATTTCAAAGGTGTTATGGTATGCATGTTGAATGAATTTCATTAATCAATGAAATAAAGGTGGAATTTATTATGGCATATCTTGATGGCAGTAACGTATTAACTGAATCAAATATGGAATATTTATGGAAGAAAAATAAAATTACGATTGAAAACGGCTATTTAATGAGCAGTGGATTAATTAATAATGTCCGCGTTCCTCTTAGAGCGATTGAAACAGTAGTATGGGCGATTAATCCGGCAAAACCGACATTATCCCCTGCACTAAAGATTATTGGTAAAGGAATTGTATTGGCGGAAATTCAAATTGGAATTGATATTATTAATGACGTTCAAGATTGGATTTTAGAAAAACTTGAAATAGCTTAGTATTTTTTGAGATTGTTATAAGTGGGAAAAAACTCGTCAAATTGAATTGACGAGTTTTTTTATAGTATTTTCCGAATCGGGCGGATTCATGAAGGAAAGCAGAAGAAAAAGTGAATCTTGGTCGTCAAAGAGGAGGAATGAAGCCCAAGATGCATGAAGAAAGTAAATCTTGGTCGTCAAAGAGGAGGAATGAAGCCCAAGAT
>NZ_NAZB01000012.1:0-18208 GCF_003055045.1 Heyndrickxia sporothermodurans | reverse complement strand
AGGTGTGCCAGATAGGTTGGTTATTCTTCCAGGAGGCAGAGTGTTTTTTATCGAGTTGAAAGCACCCGGTAAAAAGTCAAGACCATTGCAAGTAGCGCAGCAAAAGAAAATAGCAAGTTTAGGGTGTGAGGTTTTAGAGATTGATAGTTTACAAGGTGTAGATGAATTCATCGCAAAGGTAAGTGAGAGCAAATGAAATTCATCCCGCACAGCTACCAACGTTACTGCATTGATCGGGTTCTTACTACACCGGCACTAGGATTGTTACTTGATATGGGATTAGGTAAAACGGTCATTACCTTAACAGCCATTATGGATTTAAAATATAACCGTTTTGCCGTAAACAAAGTTTTAGTCATTGCACCAAAGAAAGTAGCGGAAAGTACATGGGCAAAAGAAAAAGATAAATGGGATCATACGCAGCTGTTACGAATCTCAACTGTTTTAGGATCCCAAGCAAAACGAGTAAAAGCATTAAACACACCTGCAGATATATACGTGATTAACAGAGAAAATATTCCGTGGCTAGTAGAGTACTACAGAAATTCATGGCCATTCGACATGGTGATCATAGACGAGTTTAGTAGTTTTAAAAATCACCAGGCGAAACGTTTCAAATCTCTCAAATGGGTAAGACCACATATCAAAAGGATTGTAGGATTGACCGGAACACCGGCTCCAAACGGATTATTGGATTTATGGGCGCAGGTGTATCTACTGGATGGCGGGGAACGATTAGGTAAGACGATCACCGGCTTTCGTGAAAGATATTTTGAACCGGATCAAAGAAACCGAGATCGTGTTTTCTCCTATGCACCAAAAGCAGGTGCAGATGAACGGATCCAACAATTAATCGGTGACATATGTGTCAGCATGAAAGCGGAAGATTATTTGGAGTTACCCGATATCACCTATAACACGATTCCTGTTGTTTTAGATGCCAAAGCCAAAAAAGCCTACGATAAGCTAGAAGCAGAAATGCTTTTACAGGTGGACGGGTCGACCATCGATGCAGGATCCGCAGCAGTCCTTACGAACAAATTACTACAGCTTTGCAATGGAGCCGTTTACGATGAGGAACGTCAAATTGTTAATATACACGACTGTAAGATTGAGGCCTTTATGGAGCTACTTGAGGGATTGAACGGAAAGCCTGCATTAGTCTTTTATAATTTCCAACACGATAAAGAGAGAATAAAAAAGGCGTTGGCAAAAACATCTTTACGAGTACGTGAACTGAAAACGCCGCAGGACGAAACAGACTGGAACAATCGAGAGATTGATATTTTACTAGCACATCCTGCATCTGCTGCATACGGATTGAATTTACAACAAGGTGGGAATCACGTTATTTGGTTCGGGTTGAATTGGTCTTTAGAGTTATACCAACAAGCGAACAAACGTCTACATAGACAAGGTCAAACCGAAAAAGTAATTATTCATCATCTGACTGTCGCAGGTGGAGTGGATGAGGACGTTGCAACAGCATTAGAGAATAAGACGAGTACACAGGACCAATTGATGTATGCCTTAAAAGCGAGAATTGAAAAGGTCCAAGAGGGGGTCAAACCATGAAACTGTCAGAAAAGCAAATAGAAATGATTTCTAAAACAGCTGCCAGCACAGCCTTAGAATTTTTAGAAAGAGAGAGGCAAAGACAAGAAAAAGAAAAACACGATCGCAGGTTACGAAACGTCAAGCTTTTACTTCGAAACTATCGATCTTTTGCCAACCATTCTGCGGATGTGAAGCTTGAGATTGATGAGTTGAATAAAAAGCTAGAATTGGATGAATTAGATACAGATGAGTTTGCCATTGAATCTATTAAGCGAAGTAAGAAACGTACTTTAGCAATGGTTAAGTTTATTAATAAAATGATTGAGGTCTACAGGATTATGTGCGAACAATCGGGGGATCCGGAATCCTTAAGAAGATATCAAGTCGTGTATGATCTCTACATTGGAGACCTTAGAAAAACGGCAAAAGAAATAGCCAAAGGGCAAAATGTGCATCAAAGAACTATTTACAAGGACGTCAATAAAGCGTGCGAGACGTTGGTAGTATTGATGTTTGGGGTTGACGGGGTCAAATTTAGGTAGTGCAAAAAGAGGGCACTTCACATGCAAAACAAACGTGGTAGAATGGTAGTATGAAAAAATTGTATAGTGCGGAAACACTATGCAGACTCTCGTTGTATACTTCACTAAGCGTCTATCCAAATGGGTAGGCGTTTTCTGTTTGATAAGGAGGTTTAGACTATGAACAATGCTATTAATGCGATATGTGATGAATGTGAGCAAGCACTTCGTCACATGATTGAAAATCAATGAGCATTACATCTGATAGATTAAGATGGCTTGAAAGTCTTATCAGGCAGGATAAGATGATCCCATTCTACAAATGTAAAGAGTGGAGATCGTTAAGGCTTGAAGCATTGGAACGTGATAACTATGAATGCCAGCAATGTAAGCGCAAAGGAAAGTACACCAGAGGACAGAACGTCCATCACTTGAGAGAGGTAAAGGATCGACCTGACCTTGCCTTGACACTGGAGAACTTGGAGACTGTTTGTATTCCTTGTCACAATGCTATACATGATAAGCGATTGAAGAATGATAAGAGAAAACCATTTGTTAACGAGGAGCGATGGTAAGGATGGTGTTAAAGTGTCCTATCTGTTGCAAGATTGTTGAGATAACAGAAAAAGAATTAGCACATGAAAAGATAAAGGCAGAATGCTATTGCGAAAAATGTGATGCCTATGTAGAAGTGATCTATCCTCCAAAGAATCCAGTTGATAAGGCTAGATATTGTTCAGAATGCGAAGAACTTTATGAGGATAACGGCACACTTCATTGTAGTTTATATGACAATGCGATTATAGAAGATGTAAACGAGAAGCATTGCAAAGACAGTTTTAAATAATATGTGTAATACCCCCCGGTCAAAACTTTTAGCTTTTTTCCGAGGGGACGGGAAACGCGGGGGAGCACTCGGAAAAAATATTTTTTGATTTTTTCGCGTAATAGTGAAAAGGGCAAAAATGGAAATGGGAGGATGAGACCTTATTTTGGCTAAGATTAAACGCGAAACTTTACGAAAACGGATTGAAAAGGATTTAGTATCCCAATTAAAAGAAAAAGGGATTGTTGGAAACCATTATTCTGATTTAGTGCAAGATTATTTATCCATGTGGGATATAAAATGCGCGTTGATCGATGACATTGAAATAAATGGCACGAAGGTATCGGGAATGCATGGGCCAAAGTCGAATCCTTCCATCAACGACTTGAATAAGACAAATGCTCAAATGCTAAAATTACTATCCGAACTTGGCTTAAAGCCTTTGCCAGTAGAAACTGGGGATGATGGCGATGACGTGTAATAACGTCCTTAGCTATCAAACTCACAAGTACATCGAAGAATATTTTCAGCTAATCGAATCGGGCAAAATTCCTGCATGTAAAGAGCAATTTCAGTTAATAGACTACTGTCGAAAAGTCTTATCACGGAATGATATTTATATCGATACGCAAAAAGTCGAGGACAGTGTAAATATCCCGGCTCGTTATTTTCCGTATGAATTGTTCCCGTGGGAAAAGTTTGTTAACGTTTTTGTATTTGGTGTTCGATGGAAAGATGACAGCACGCTAGTTTTTAACCGTTATTTTCTGTATATGGGTCGCGGCGCTGGGAAAAATGGATTTGTTTCATGGGACGGATTTTTCATGATGACGAAGCAGCACGGTATTAACAATTACCACATCGATGTTGTAGCGACAAATGAAAAACAGGCAAAGATATCTTTTGATGATATTTATAACGTCATTGGTGAACATGAAAAGAAACTTAAAAAGGCGTTTTACCGATCTAAAGTGAAGATCAAAAACAACACAACGAATAGCAGTTTTGAATTTAACACGTCTAATGCTAGGACAAAAGACGGTAAACGGACGGGGTGTGTTATTTTTGACGAGGAACACGAATACGAAAACTATGACACGATCAAAGTATTTACTTCCGGCGGTGGTAAGGTAGATGATTATCGTGAATTCCACATAAGCACTGATGGGAATGTTCGAGGCGGTCCTTTAGATGACTTAAAAGAAGAGGCAAGAATGATCTTAAACGGAGAGTTGGATATCGAAAATTCAACTCTCTTTCCTTTTGTCTGCAAATTAGACGATCCGTCCGAGGTTGATGATCCAGAACTTTGGGCGAAAGCTAATCCATCATTGCCATATAATAAAACGCTTAAACGAAAAATGATGACCGAATATCGACAAATGCAACGGAATGCTGCCATACGAATTGAATTCATGACAAAACGCATGAATAGCCCAATTGAAGATACTCGTTTTGAGGTAGCAAGCTACGAAGATAGATTGGCTACCAATCAGCCTATACCTCCACAATTGAAAGGGCAGGAGGCGATTGGCGGGGTGGATTTTGCGGATGTACGAGATTTTTGCTCCGTCGGAGTCTTAGCAAAGTACAAAGGGAAACGCTATTGGCTACAGCACACTTTTATCCATCACATGGCACTTGAATTGCAGGACATAAATAAAGACATTATCCAACTTGCTGTAGATAAAGGGATAGCTGAAATTGTGTACGGTAAATCCATTGAACCTCAACGCGTAGTCAATTGGTTTATTGATAAAGCAAAAGATTTTTACATCAAGAAAATTTGCTTAGATACGTATAGGGCCGCCATTCTTGGACCGAAGTTAGAAGAGGCGGGCTTTGAGGTAATGGTTTGCCGTACGGGTAGCTTTACTCACAGTAAACTATCACCTATCGTGGATGATTGCTTTATCAATCAAACACTTGTATTCGGCAATGATCCATTGATGCGCTGGTATGTCGGTAACGTGTATGTCGATTATCTCGGCAACGGCAATAAAGAGTATAAAAAAATAGATCCGGAAAAGCGAAAGACTGATGGGTTTTTCGCTTTTTTGCATGCGCTTAATGCTGATCATGATTTGGAGGATTATGGGGATGTTGACTTAGGCAGCTTTAGCTTTAAACCCATTATCGTGTAGGGAGGTGAGAAATTGGGGTTTTTTAATTGGATCAAATCGTGGGGCTTAAAAGATAAAGTAACAGAACTAGAGCCTATTGTCATTAGTTTGCTAGCGTCAGAGATTTATAAGCGGATAGCTGTTGA
This sequence comes from Heyndrickxia sporothermodurans, assembly GCF_003055045.1. Taxonomy (NCBI): domain Bacteria; kingdom Bacillati; phylum Bacillota; class Bacilli; order Caryophanales; family Bacillaceae; genus Heyndrickxia; species Heyndrickxia sporothermodurans. The sequence continues at coordinate 13,035 of NZ_NAZB01000012.1, read as the reverse complement.
CTCTTGTATTAATTTGATCGCTAATGCGCTTGTTCGGTGTGAATTTAAGACGATTGATAAAGGGAAATCGGTCAAGGCTGACAATTATTATTTACTGAATGTCTCCCCTAATAAAAATGAAAATGCGACGGAATTTAAAAAGAAAATGGTTAGCAAGCTTTTCCGGGAAAACGAATGCTTAATTGTCATGGCTAACGATCAATTATTTATTGCTGATAGTTTCACCGTTGAGGAATATGTCATGAAAGACTCGGTTTATTCGGACGTGACTGTTGGCGATTTTCAATTTTCCGGTTCATTTTTCGAATCCGAGGTTATTTATCTAAAGCTGAATGATAAAGACATCATGAAAGTGATCAATGGATTTTATAAAGATTACGGATCTCTTTTAGCTTCGGCAAAAGACATCTATAAGCGGTCGAATGCTAAGCGGTTCGTCTTGAAGGGTGATTTTTTAAGGAGTCAGCGAAACCCGGATCAAGAGAGAATCGATGAAATGATGAATGAACAGTTTAAGCCGTGGCTTGAAGCAGATAATGCAGGAGCCATTTTCAACCTACAAAAAGGCTATGAGTTAGAGGATGCATCGGGCAATGGAAAAAGCGGGACAAACAAACAAGATAGCCGTGATGTCCGTAATCTTGTGGATGATGTACTTGACTTTGTAGCTACTGCATTCCATGTCCCTCGAGGATTGCTCAAAGGTGACGTTGTAGATGTATCAAGTCAAACTAATAACTTTTTGATGTTTTGTATTAATCCGTTAGTAGAGTTGATCAGCGCTGAAATTAACAAAAAGATGTACGGAAAAAGCGATTTTTTAAGAGGTACTTATTTAAAAATCGACACAACCAAAATCAAAGTTACTGATCTAAATGATATGGCTACCGCCCTGGACAAACTTTTTGCTATCGGTGCTTTGTCAATTAACGACATCATCGAAATGACAGGCGGGGAAAGAATCAATGAAGAATGGGCGAATAGGCGTTACGTGACAAAAAATTACATTGACGCCCGACAAAACCAACCTTTGGAAGGAGGTGATAGCTAGTGGAAAATTCACCAATCATGAATTATATCGAACCAAAATTCGAAATGAAAAATGATGAAAAGAAAAATGAAACCGACCTGTACATGTACGGTACGGTGGGCGGAAGTTTTTGGTTCGGCGGTATTACCTCCAGAGAGGTTCGCAGACAATTATCACAAATAAAGACTCCCGTTATTAACGTGCATATCCATTCAAACGGAGGGGACGCTTTCGAAGGAGTGGCGATTTGCAATCTCTTAAAAAATCACAAAGCTACCGTGAATGTTTATATTGACGGAATGGCTGCAAGTGCTGCGTCAGTCATCGCAATGGGGGCGGATAAAGTCATCATGCCTAAAAACACGATGATGATGGTTCATCGCGCATCTAGTTTGGTTTATGGGAATGCTGAAAAGCTAAAAAAGCAGGCTGATACGTTGGCGAAAGTAGATTCAGCCCTTATCGAATCTTATACGAGTCGATTTAAAGGCGAGCAGATGGAACTTGAAAAACTACTAGATGATGAAACCTTTTTAACCGCACAAGAGGCATTATCTTATGGTTTTTGTGATGAGATTGCAGAACCTATTAAACAAGTAAACGAGGAAACAGATGAGGATGACGATTTAGAAGAAGATGATGATCTTGACGAGGATTTTTTCGAGGACAATCTTCAAAATCAGACTGTGAACCGTTTTGCTGCAATGACGAAGGCTTTTAATCTAGTAAACCAAAATTTAAAAGGAAAAGAGTGATATAAATGCCAAAAATTAAAAACTTAGATAAAGATAAAAATGCACAACTAGAAGCACAACAAAAATTATTGGACGCAATGAAATCAGAGGATGAACAAGTCCTTGCTCAAGCAATGGTTGATTTTGCAAATAACATCCAGGACAACATTCTTGAAGAGGCAAAGGCGGTAGCTTCAACTGAATTTAACGACCAACGTGTCTTAGCTGAACGTGGTGGATATGTGTTAACTTCACAAGAAACAGCATTTTACAATGAAGTTATCTCAAATAAAGGATTTGCTGGGGTAGAGGAACTCGTCCCTGCAACGGTTATTAATCGTGTGTTCGAAGAATTGACTCGTGATCATGCTTTATTAAAAGCTATTGATTTTGTCAACACCACAGCGACAACAGAGTGGATCCTAAAAAATGGAGACGTTAACCCGGCTTTTTGGGGCAAGCTAACAGACCCAATCAAAGAAAAGTTAGATAACGGCTTTAAAACGGTCAAAACAAATCTATATAAGTTATCTGCCTTTATCCCAGTAGCAAAATCAATGCTTGATCTTGGTCCAGTTTGGTTGGATAAATACGTACGCACCGTTTTAGCGGAGGCAATGGCGATTGCTTTAGAGGAGGCAGTCGTTAACGGTACAGGTAAAGACCAACCAATTGGAATGCTTAAGAATTTAGACGGCGCTGTGACAAATGGCGTTTACCCTGACAAAAAAGCAACAGCTATTACAGATTTAAAGCCTATTACATTAGGTAAAGAGGTCATGTACCCACTTACTCATGATGGCAAGAGGGCTGTAGCAAACGTGTTGCTTGTTGTTAATCCGGCAGACTACTGGTCTAAAATCTTCCCTGCTACTACGTTCTTAACGCAAAACGGAACGTATGTGTACGGAGTCCTTCCAATTCCAGCAACAATTGTTCAATCCGTATCCGTGCCAGTGGGTAAGATGATTGCTGGAGTGGCAAGGGATTACTTCTTAGGCGTTGGATCCACTCGACAAATTGAAGTAGCGAAGGAATTGCGTATCCTTGAGGATGAGGACGTATATGTTACTAAGCAATATGCAAACGGTCAGCCAAAAGATAATGATGCTTTCCTTGTGTTCGATATTTCGGGGATTGGTAAGGAACCAGAACAAACGCCCGAACCTTAATTAAGAAAAAGTGAAGGGAGTGATCCTCATGAAATGTCCAGTATTACATGATTTTATTGAAAAAGAACACAAGGGATTAACTTATCAAAAAGGAGAAATTTATCCGAAAACAGGATTTGAAGCGGATCCTAAACGCGTTGCTTTTCTCCAGACAAATAAAAATAAATACAAAATGGTTTTTCTTGGCCCAGAAATAAATGAAGAGCCTAAGAAACCTAAAAAGAAACCACCTAAAACGAGTGATAAATAATGATCGATGACCTTTTAATCGAATTAAAGGATAAATTACAAGTCACTTGGGATGATGAAGCAACGAATCGATATTTAGCGGGATTGATTAAAAAAGGTCAATCCTATTTTAATGCGCTTTGCGGGACAAAATTTTCATTCGAAGAAGATTCCCCGGAACGTGAATTACTTTTAGAGCGTTGCCGGTATGGATGGAACAACGCTCTTGATGATTTCGAAAAAAACTTTCATTCGGAGTTAAGCCGATTAATCTTGATAACTGCTATGAATGAATTTAGTTCGGGGGTGGCGGATGATAATGGCACGGGAACGAATTCGGGAAGTGTTTAATGATGGGCTATTAAAATACGGTGCCTATAAAACAATCCGTTCTGACTCAAGAAAAGTGATTGGAAAACAGTTTGAGGAACAAGGCAGACTATTTTATAAAGAACTATCCGTTCGTGACCGTGATTATTTAGATTTTGGCTCTATGGGGTCCACATTGGATATGAAGGTGAAAACACCTATGCCCCCCTCTTTACGAAAAATCGACAAAGATAATTTAATTGTACAAATAGATGGAGATGATTACACGATTATCACGACTGATCGGGATAGTAATTATCTCTATTTTTATTTGCACAAGACGGACGGTGAAGCAAATGAATGAGGGCACGAAAGAAAGATTAAAGAAACTTGATAAAGCTTTAATTGATAGCTTAGAAAACAATTTAGGCGTTAGAGTATTCCAGGATAGTGTAAGTGAGGACGAATTTAAGAATGAACTTAAAGGAGTCTATCACTATATTATTTTTGAAACGGGCGGCATGAGGCGCGCAGAAGAAAAGCAATTCACGTTAATTCAAGATGTCTTAGTCCGTTTTTATGCGGAGAATGTGGATGATGTGGATGGTGCTCAAATCGATATCATATCAACGCTTGAATCAAACGGATACACATTTGTAAATTCAGAGAAAGCAGCTATTCAAAAAGGACAAGAGGACGCTTATGTGGATGAGATTGAGTTTAATTTTACAAGGTCTTTAAAGTATGTGCGCTGCTAAGTGGTCAATGGATTTTCCAGATGTTGATCGTTTGGTTGAAAGCATTTCCAAAATACCTAATCGCTCGGAAACGGTAATTAATAATACGTTACGAGCGAAAGGTGCACCGAAAGCAATGGACAGCATCCAACCTATTATCCCTCTTTCAAGGAAGAAGAAAAAACATGCAAGGGATAGCAAAGCGTTGGCTGTAAAACATGGAAACTTAGAGTTTACCATCCGTCCTAAGCGAGCCTTTGAATATATTAAATACCCTGATTTAGGGATTGGGACATCAAAGAGAAATCGTCCTAAAAAGTTTATGGAAAAAGGATTAGATAAGGCAGCATCAAGAATTGTGGACGATTTAGCAGATGCGGTTATTAAAGAAATTGATAATACGTTAGGAGAGTGAAAGTATTGCCAACAACAATTGAAGAATTCGACGCCATAAGGATTACGAATTTTAATATTAAATTTAAAGGTGAACAGACTGCGCAGTCTTTTGGTTGTGTCGGGCAACTTGAAGGCGAAACGGAAATGATCACCATTGTAAAAAAATGCGAGGGTGTTGAGACAAAGAGCAAATCAAAACCTCAAAAAATGACATTAACATTAAACTCTCATGTAAAAGTAGCACCTTTGCGAAGTATTTTTGGACTTTCTAACGAGGGATTAAAGCCAGGTGTATATTCTTATGGTTCCAATAGTAAGAGTAAGGATTTTGTCCTTACCGCAGACGTCATCGATGAGTTTGAAGATTTAACCAAGCTTATTGCGTTTCCTAACTGTACTTCTTCCACAGGATTGACATTATCCATTGAAAACGGTGCGGATGAAGTGGCGGAACTAGAGTTAGAATTCACTGCCATGGTTGACGACAACAAGAATTGCTACTATGAAGCACTTCTCGATGAATTAGCAGATACGACTGTTGCAGAGACTTGGAGGACTAATTTTACGCCTGATTTAGTCAAGGAAGTACCTGCACCTTAAGGAGGGCTATAGTCAATGGAAATTACATTTAACGATGGAACGGTCAAGGAAGTGGATGTTAATGTCACAGCCTTGACCCTTTTTAAATTGCAAAAGGAAAAAGTGATAGACGGAGATTTTTTGAAAGGCTTTATGAAACAAGAAACGGATCTCGATCCCATATCTGTTTTGCAAGGCGTCTATGCTGCATACCGTCAAGCCAATCCAAAAGATCATCTTAAATTCGAAGAGTTTCTCGAAAACTATGAAATGGACATTGAAACGGACATGTCTATTTATTTTTCCGTCATTTCCAAACAAGCAAAAAAGCAATTTCAAAAAAACTTTGCCAATAAAACAGGTATTTCTCAGGGAAAAAAGTAAAACTGCCAAAAATCGAAATTGAGAACGTAGAGGACTTATACACCCTCTACGTTTTTATTTTTGAAATTAATCCGAATGATTTTTGGCATTTACCTCTCTCGTCTGTCCAACTGATCGCTGAAAACAAAACAGCTTATGAGTCCTGGAAGAATTACGAGGATGAAAGGAGGGCGAAAAATGGCAAAAAATAATCATGAAACAAAGGTCACCTTTAAAGTTTTTAACGAAGAATTTAATAAGGCCATGTCTGAAATGGATAATTCTTCTCGTAAAATGCGGAAGGAGTTAAAGCTTGAGCAAGAAGAGCTTAAATTAACCGGTACTGAATCGCAGAAACTTGAATCCAAAATAAAAGGATTGCAACAGCAATACGATATTGCCAGGCAAAAGACACAAGCTACTGCGGAACAATTGGCTAAGGCAAAAAAGTACTTTGGCGAGAACTCAAACGAAGCCAATAAGCTTGAGAATAAGCTACTAGATTTAAAGATTAGCCAAGAAAAATTAGGAAACTCCCTCCAACAAGCCAAGACAGAATTAAGTAAACAAGGCCAACAATTTCAGGATGTAGCTAAGGATGCAGATAAAGCAAAGAAATCTGTTGGTGAACTTGGTGATGAATTTGAAAATGTTGCAGGTGCTCTTGTTGCAGGTGGAGGAATTGCAGGAGCGATAGACCAGGCATTAGATGTATCTGATTTGAAAACCAAAATTGATATTTCTTTTGAAGTTCCGGAAGAGTCGAAAAAAACCATCAAAGATGCTGTTCGAGGGATTCAAGCTTATGGGTTAGATGCAGAAGCCGCATTAGAAGGTGTTCGCAGACAATGGGCATTAAATAAAAACGCTAGTGACTCGGCAAACAAAGAAATTGTTAAAGGTGCAGCGGTTATTTCTAAGGCATACGATGGCATTGATTTTATCGAACTAATTCAAGAAAATAACGAGGTCGCTGCAGCATTGAAAATTAGCAATAAAGAAGCACTCGGATTAATAAATAGCTTATTAAAAGCGGGGTTCCCTCCCGAACAATTAGACACCATTTCTGAATACGGGCAACAAATGAAAGATATTGGCTTCACATCTGCAGAAATCCAAGCTATTTTTGAAGCGGGTATAAATACCAAAACTTGGAATATCGATAACTTGAATGACGGTGTTAAAGAAGCCCGAATTCAAATGGCTACATTTGGGTTAGAAGTTCCAAAAGCTTTAAAACCTCTTATTACTGACACAGGAATATCTGTAGGTAAGTTTCAAAAATGGGGAGAAGCAGTAGCGGGAGGCGGTGAAAAAGGCTCAAAAGCAATGAGCGAAGTTGCCTCTTGGTTGGATGGGATCAAAGACAAAACCGTCAAAAATGAAATTGCAACAAAAGTTTTTGGTACTAAGTGGGAAGACCAAGGGCAAAATATGATTGCTGTTTTTAAAGGTCTTGGCGATGTATCGGACAAAACAAAACAAAATGTTCAGGGTCTTACAGATGCCACAACCAAAATGGATGCAAACCCAGCTGTACAAATGAAACAAGCAATGGCTGATCTAAAAACAGCTTTAGAACCTACGCTTACTATTATAGCGGGCGTTGTCTCAAATATTGCACAATGGGCATCGAAGAATCCTACTTTAACTGCTGCCATTATTGCGATTGTATCTGCAGTTGGAATACTATCTGGGGCAATATTAGCTTTAACCCCAATAATAACCCCATTGATTACAGGTTTTACTAAACTATGGGAAATGCTTTCAAAACTTGGACCAATAATTAAAATAGTTCGAGGGGCTATGATGGCTTTAACAGGCCCCATAGGAATCATATCCGCCATCGTTGTTGCGCTAGCCATTTTAATCATTAAAAATTGGGATTCGATTAAAAAAGCCACATCTAAGGTATGGAACGGAATCAAATCAACCATTTCCACGGTAGTTAATGCAATTAAAAATATTGTTTCAAAAGTCTGGAATAGCATAAAATCTACTACTTCTACAGTCTGGAACGGAATAAAAACAGTCATTTCAACGGTTTGGGGAGGTATAAAATCAGTTACATCTAACTCTATTAATTCCGTGAAATCGCTTGTTTCAACGGTGTGGAATTCTATCAAATCTACCACTTCAACGGTGTGGAATGGTATAAAAGGTGTCATTAATACGGTCTGGGGTGGAATCAAAACAGCCGTATCGACTCCAATTAATTGGGTCAAATCCAAAGTTTCGGGAGTTTGGAGCAGTATCAAAACTAACACTTCTTCCGTGTGGAACGGCATTAAGTCGGCGATGATTTCGCCAATAGAAAACGCACGGGATAAGATAAAAGGAATTGTCGATAGGATCAAAAGTTTCTTCTCCGGTCTAAAATTAAGTTTGCCAAAAATTAAGCTCCCTCATCTAAGTATCACAGGAGGATTTAGCATTATGCCGCCGAGGGTTCCGAAGTTTTCTATCGAATGGTATCGGAAAGGTGGTATTTTCGATGAAGCCAGTGTGATCGGGATCGGTGAAGCTGGAAAAGAGGCAGCACTTCCATTGGTGGGAAAGGAAATGAATCCATTTGCTGATGCGGTAGCCAATCGTATGCTTTCAACGCTACCACAAATGGCAGAAAGTAAAATGGCAAGCGAAGTAACCAACCATAATAGTGTTACCATCTACGCAAACGTTAGAAATGACCGTGATATCGACAAACTAGCTGAAAAAATAGATGGATCACTAAACACATTAGGAAATAGAAGAAATGCCGCATGGGGTGGTGCTTAATGGTTATATTAGATACCACTAAAATTAAAGATATAAATTTGAGTTTATCTGAACGTCCTGCCATTCCCACTCCCGAGCGGGACACTGAACATATAGATATTCAAGGTAGGCATGGATCCTTAACGAAAAAGTATGGATTCAAAGATATACCCTATTCCTTAACTTTTGATTTTTTAGAAGATACTCCTTTTAAACAAGCATTTAGGAAAGCAAAAATAGTATTCTTTAAAGCTAAAAAGCTATCTTTTGAAGATGATCCGGATATTTTTTATATGATCAAATCCGTAGAAATAGAAGATGCTTTAAATGATGTGCTGGAATATGGCCAATTTACCGTTAATTTTACTTTGGCGCCGTTTGCTTATGAAGTAACTAAACTTATTACAATTACTTCCCAAACGACTCTAACGAATGCAGGCTATGAGAGTGAGCCGTATATCAAGGCGTATGCTGCGGGTACAGGAAAAATCTATATCGGCAACCAAGTTGTCACCGTTAAAGACATCAATGGTTTTATAGAGATCGACAGCACTATGATGAATGCTTATCGAAAAGAAAATGGGTTAATCACCAATCTCAATAATCATATGATTGGTGATTTTCCTGTTTTAGTAGAAGGTAGGAATGTAATTAAATTTGATGGAAACATTACGAAACTTGAGATTGACCCAAGATGGAGGTGGATTTAAGTGTTTCCTATTCTATATGCAAAAGACGAGACATCTTTTATCCATAACGGATTGGGTGTCTTGAGTGGCGCAGTTTCCTCCGTAGGTGAGGAAGAATTAAACGGCCTGTTTGAATTGAAAATTGAATATGATTCAGACGGCTTTTTAGCTGATGTTATTGAAAATGACATGATCGTTAAGGCGAAAGTAAATGACAAGCAGGATCCACAGCTTTTCCGTATTTATGCTATTAATAAAAGCCTTGAAAACGATAATCTTATCATTAACGCCCAGCACATCACTTATGATGCTGCTGGAAATTTTGTCGAATCATTAGAGTTAGATGATGTAACAACGGCACAGGCGATGGCTGCCATCCAAGCAAATTTGGCGTACCCAAGTAAAATTACTTTTTCGAGTTCCAACACGACTACCCGATCGAGCACCAAACTTTATCGCACGAACCCACTACAAATGGTAGCTGGCATAGACGGCTCTATTTTGGACCACTGGGGCGGTGAAATTGAACGCGATAACTTTCGCATTGTCATGCATAAAAGACGTGGTTCAGATGACGGCGTATTAATCGCTTATAAAAAGAATCTAACAGGACTTGAAGCTAAATTTGATACATCTAAAGTAATCACTCGAATTTTTCCGTATAAAATCATTAGAGATGAAGAGACGGAAGAAGAACAGGTTATAACGATACCAGGTAAATATATTGACAGCCCTAATATCAATAAATATCCGTTTATTCGTATCCTCCCCGTTGATTATAGCGAGGATGAGAGTGTAACAGACCAAGAAAGCTTGCAGGCTAAAGCTTCAACCTATTTTAATTCAGGTTCAAAAGACCTTCCTACTGTCTCTATGGAAGTAGAATTTGAGCCGTTATGGGATACAGAAGAATATAAAGATGTAGCTGCACTTGAACGTGTGGGAATGGGTGATACGGTCACTGTACATCACAGTAAGATGGGTGTGGATGTAAAAGCCCATGTGGTCAAGATTGAATACGATACGATTGCGGAAAAGAATCGCAAAGTAACGATTGGCGATGTTCAAGCACGCTTTACCGATTATTTTAATCGTACGAAAGATGACGTTGAAAATAAGGTAAAGCAAGCACACCAAACCGCACAAGAGGCGGTACAAGCTGCCAACGGGAAAAATACAAACTTCTACGGTCCTAATCAACCTTCTAATCCTAAAAAAGACGATCTGTGGTTTAAGGTTGTGGATGGAGAGTATACACGTACGTATCGTTTTGATGGGATCCAGTGGCAGCTAGTTGTAGATATGGAAGTAAATTCTACAAAGGAAGAAGCGCAGAAAGCTAGGGATGACGCACAAAGCGCGGTTGACCGTGCTAATAAAGCAACCCAAGATGCACAGGATGCTATCGCAGAAGCTCAAAAAGGATTTGATGCAGCAAATAAAGCAAATGATATTGCTAGTGTTGCTAAACAAATGAGTGAGACTGCATCCAGTGTTGCCAGCGATGCATATAAACAAGCAGGTACAGCAATCACTAATGCACAAAGCGCGTTGGATAGTGCGGAGAAATCACTTAGCGATATAAGTAAATTAGATCAAAGCGTCCAAACACAGATTAGCAATATAAATGGTCAGCTTTCGTCCAAAGTTAGTCAGTCAACCTTTAATGTTCTGCAAGGTACTGTTAATACGCATACTACACAGATTCAACAAACTTTAACTGATATTTCTAGCAAGGCAGATAAGACTCTTGTTGATACCATTAAGAAAACGGTAGATAGTCACTCCACACTGATTAGCCAAAACGCTACTGATATAAAAGCTAGAGCAACACAATCATCCGTAGATACGCTCACAGGTCGTGTCACTACTGCCGAAGCAAATATCAGCATTAATGCCAAAGCAATCACACAAAACATGTTGGAAGTTACTAATAATTACGCTACTAAATCATCGTTATCCCAGACTGCTAATAGTTTGACGAGTACGATATCACAAGTACAGACTAATTTGGATAATTTGCAGATCGGTGGAAGGAATTTGTTAAAAAACACCGATTTTAGTAAACAAGAGAATATAAATAAGTTAGGTGCGCTGTCTCCAGTTTCAAGTCTCACTATTAGTAAATTAGAAGGATTTGATGGTGATTTTGTGTTCGCTAGAGTTCCAACTGCTGAAGTTGGAGATAGACCAAGGGTGACATTGAGAGGAAGTAAATTTTCAATTATCGAAGGTGAAACCTATACGCTTTCTTGGGTTGGTATCACAAGTTCATTTGTAAATAGTGACTTTAATTATACTTTGATACTTCGCGGTGGAGTTGGATTTAGAGTAGATCAATACCTGACTAAAAAGAAAATTGGTACGGCAACATACGGATCATATACCTATGACGTATACCAGTACCAAACGACATTTGTCGCACAGTGGAGCGATCCAGAAGCTTATCCGATGATAGGAACAACAGTTACAAATGCACGATCAACTTGGTTTCGCTTTGGTTCAGTCAAATTAGAGAGAGGTTCTAAAAGAACAGATTGGACACCAGCTCCCGAAGATATGGCAACTTTAGTGCAATTCAGTTCATTAGAACAAACATTAAACGGTTTTACTACTAGGGTAGGAAATGCCGAAGGAAGTATTTCTTCCCTTCAACAAACTGCAAATAGTTTATCATCAAAAATTACTGGCGCAGAGAAAAACATTTCGACACTTACACAGACGGCGAATGGCTTACAAACCCAAGTTAGTGATAACAAAAAAAATATATCTACCGTTACGCAATTAGCCAATGCATTGCAATCAAGGATGTCAGACGCGGAAGGAAGTATAAGTACATTAACGCAAACGACTAGTAGTCTTTCCAGTACGATTAATAATACCAAGGATAATTTACAATCCCAAATATCCCAACTGGATAAAAATATTAATCTACGTGTCACAAAGAAGGACCTTATCAACCAAATTAATATAGATACCACAGGAATTTTAATACAAGGTAAAAAGTTAATCTTGGATGGCGATACCACTGTTACCGGTACCTTTAAAGTAGATAATGCAAACATTAAATCCATTGATGCAGGGAAAATTAATGCAGGGACATTGGAAGCTTTTGATATTGTAGGGTCTACAATTAGGGGATCAACATTTACCGCAGAAGACAAATTTACTAATAATACGATCTCCATCTCAACTGGTTCCATCGATAGTCAAGGCGAATCACAGAAGGATAAAACTAAAAAATACTTTGCGAGACTGAACGGAGGAGTTTTTAGTTCGGAAATTAAAACATCAAATACCCAAGTAGATGGATACAATAAGGTCACTATCCAACCTGACCTTATTTTATTTGAAGCGGGCGACTCTTACGGAAGTGGAAGCCCTTATAAAAAGTCCAACTTTAGTATATCTTCGGGTAAAGCAGCGGGTCAAACTAAACTAGATATGTATATTCAGGCGTTTGGAGTGGACAGTCCTAATTTAAGATTATTAGCTTCCGACGATATTATACTTTCATCTGGTCCGCCTAGCGTAATAGATTTAAATGGGTTGTTGGTACGTCGTGGTTATGATGAACTGTTAACATTGTATGACAGAAAAACGTATAAAGACGGAAGTTACACAGATCCAGTGGCGAAAGTTCGCGCAGATATCGTAGGTGATCTAATGGCGCCAACAGATGGCGGCGATGCCTATGCACGGACTAATTTTGAATTCCGTGTAACTGATAAAGCATCACAGGGGAAAGAAACACAGAATTACAGAGATATAAGAGCAAGAGATTTGTATCTAACAAATGGAATCGAGATGGGAAGTAAAGGTGTCATATCCACAAGGAGTGGATACATTGTTGTCAGAACCCAATTAGATGAATTTGTATATCTTCAAGGTAAAGAGGTAAGAGCGACCGCACCATCAACAACAACAAGTTCATATATACCTGTCAGAGCATCTTCTTTTCCGACAGGGTCGTTAGAAGAGTTCAAACAGGATATAAAGCTGTGGACGGAATCAGCATTAGCAATCATTAACGCAGCTGAT